>CAYWHO010000099.1:3117-7846 GCA_964458195.1 uncultured Arenimonas sp. | reverse complement strand
GCTACGGCTTCAACAAGTCGCACGCCGCCGCCTACGCGCTGGTGGCCTACCAGACCGCCTGGCTGAAGGCGCACTACCCGGCCGAATTCATGGCGGCGACGATGTCGTCGGACATGGACAACACCGACAAGGTGGTGAACTTCCTCGACGACGCGCGCGCCGGCGGACTGAAGGTGCTGCCGCCGGACGTCAACGCCTCCGGCTACATGTTCGAGGCGCTCGACGCGCGCACGGTGCGTTACGGGCTGGGCGCGGTGAAAGGCGTGGGCCGCGGTGCCTGCGAGGCGATCGTGGAATCGCGACTGAAGCAGGGTGCGTTCCGCGACCTGCTCGATTTTTGCCAACGCGTCGATTCGACCAAACTCAATCGTCGCGTGATCGAAGCGCTGGTGCAGGCCGGCGCGCTCGATTCGCTCGGCGCCAACCGCGCCTCGCTGATGCTGCAACTGCCGGAAGTGCTGCGCGCCACCGAACAGCTCGCGCACGAACGCGCGGCCGGCCAGACCTCGCTGTTCGGCGGCGGCGACGCACCGGCGATCCATCTCGAACTGCCGACCGCGACCGACTGGCCGCTGGAACAGAAACTGCTGGGCGAACGCGAAACGCTGGGGCACTACCTCAGCGGTCATCCGCTCGATCCCTGGAAGGACGAACTTGCCGCCCTGGTCGGCTTCAACCTTGGCGAGATCGATCGTCTGTGGGCCGACCGCAAGGACCGGCGCGGCGAGGCGCAGGTCGTGCTGGCCGGCCTGGTCGCCGCGGTGCGACGCCGCGGCGACAGCCAGGCCTTCGTGCAGATCGAGGACCGCCACGGCCGCCTCGAATGCGCCTTCTTCAGCGACAGTTTCGGCGAGTACGCTTCGCTGCTGTCGCGCGACCGCATCATCATCGTCGAAGGCAGCCTGCGCGAAGACACGTTCAACGGCGGCTTCTCGCTGCGCGCGCGCCAATGCTGGGATTTCCGCGCGCTCTGCAGCCAGCACGGGCGCCGGCTGGCGCTGACCGTGGACCTGCGCCAGCAAGGCGTCTGGGACCGCCTGCAACAGGCCCTGGCCGGCTTCCGCCCGGGCGGCACGCCGCTTCGCCTGGACCTGCTGACGGCCGACTCGCGCGGCACGATCGACCTCAACGGCAGCAATTCGGTGCGCAGCGACGCCGAACTGATCAACGCCCTGCGCGCCCTGCCCGGCGTCAGCGCCGTCAGCCTGGCGCTGCACCGGCCCTGGGCCGCCGACCGCTGAGGCCGGCCCGCAACCGGCCTGCTAGACTTCGACCCCAATGCCCGTCAGATCCTCCGCATGAATCCGAACTTCCTCGACTTCGAACAGCCCATCGCCGACCTGGAAGCGAAAATCCAGGAGCTGCGCCGGGCCAGCCACGGCCCCGCCGTGAACATCGAGAGCGAAGTGTCCGGCCTGCAGGAGAAGTTGCGCGCGCGCACCGCCGAGATATTCCAGTCGCTGACGCCCTGGCAGATCTCGCAAATGGCGCGCCACCCGCAGCGACCGTACACGCTCGACTACATCGGCCTGATCTGCGACGAGTTCCATGAGCTTGCAGGCGATCGCGCTTTCGCCGACGACGAGGCCATCGTCGGTGGGCTCGCCCGCATCGCCGGCCGCAGCTGCGTGATCATCGGCCACCAGAAGGGCCGCGACACCAAGAGCAAGATCCGCCGCAATTTCGGCATGCCGCGACCCGAGGGTTATCGCAAGGCGCTGCGCCTGATGAAGATGTCCGAACGTTTCGGCCTGCCGCTGTTCACGCTGATCGACACGCCCGGCGCTTATCCGGGCATCGGCGCGGAAGAGCGCGGCCAGTCCGAAGCCATCGCCCGCAACCTGCTGGAAATGGCCGAACTGCGCATCCCGGTGATCTGCACCGTGATCGGCGAGGGCGGTTCCGGCGGTGCATTGGCCATCGGCGTCGGCGACCGCACGCTGATGCTGCAATACGGCACCTACTCGGTGATTTCGCCGGAAGGCTGCGCGTCGATCCTGTGGAAGTCGGCCGACAAGGCCAAGGACGCGGCCGAAGCGCTGGGCCTGACCGCGCAACGCCTGATCGAGCACAAGCTGATCGACCGCATCGTGCCCGAACCGCTCGGCGGCGCGCATCGCGATCCCACGGCGATGGCGGCGACCTTGAAGCAGACCCTGCTCGAAGAACTGGCGGCGATCGAGAAGCTCGACATCGAAACGCTGCTCGAACAGCGCTATCGGCGCCTGCGCGGTTACGGCGCCTATCAAACGGCCTGATAGCCGCTTGCCCGCCCACCGGAGCGGCCCTAGAGTGCGATGACCGCCTTCGCGGGCGTCCACGCAGGGAGAACGACATGATCGTCAGACGTGTGGGGGCCCTGTCCCTCGGCAAGCTCATGGGCATCATGTACGGGGGCATCGGCCTGCTGGTCGGCGCGATCTTCGGGCTGGTCAGCCTGGTCGGCGGCATGGCGGGACTGGCCGCGCAGGACAGCGCCGAAGGCGCGGCCGGTGCAGGAATGATCGCGGGCCTGGGGCTCGCCGCGGTCGTGATCTTTCCGGTCATGTACGGGCTGATGGGCTTCATCGGCGGATTGATCTCGGCCGTCTTCTACAACATCGCGGCCCGTTTCGTCGGTGGCGTGGAGCTCGACGTCGAATAAGCGACCGCTCCCGGTGCAGGAATTTCCCGTCAGCTTTCCTACCGGGGTCGCGACGCTCGTCGGCTTCAGCGGCGGTCTCGATTCCACCGTGCTGCTGCATGCGCTGGCGGCGGCGCCGGCGATTCGCGCGGCGGGCCTGCGCGCGGTGCACGTGCATCACGGCCTGCATGCGAATGCCGATGCCTGGGCCGCGCATTGCAGCGCGGTCTGCGCGGAACTCGGGGTGGAGCTCGCCGTGCATCGGGTGCGGGTCGATCGCGGTGGCGGCGACGGCCCGGAGGCGGCGGCGCGCGCCGCGCGTCGCGAGGCGTTCGCGCGCGAACTGCGACCGGGCGAGCGCCTGGCGCTGGCGCACCATCTCGACGACCAGGCGGAAACCGTGCTGCTGCGCCTGCTGCGCGCCTCGGGCAGCGGCGGTCTGGCGGCGATGCGCGAGCAACGCGCGTTCGCGCAGGGAAGCCTCTGGCGCCCGCTGTTGCAGGTCCCGCGCGCGCGTCTGCTCGCCTACGCGCAAGCCCATGGCCTGCGCTGGATCGAAGATCCGTCCAACACCGACGAAAGTCTGGATCGCAATTTCCTTCGGCAGCGCGTGCTGCCCCTGCTGCGCGAGCGCTGGCCGTCGGCGAGCGAAGCCCTGGCGCGAAGCGCGACCCTGCTGGCCGAAGAAGCGGCGGCGCTGCAGGAAGAAGCCTCGCGTCGCCTGGCGATGGCGCAAACGATCGACCCACAGGTTCTGCAGGTACACGCCCTGCTCGGCGAATCCACGACCTGGCGAAGCCGGGTGCTGCGTCTGTGGATCGAAGACCTGGGTTTCCCACCCCTGCCTGGTGCGGCGATCGCCACGATCGAAACGGAACTGCTGCTGGCGGCCGCCGATGCGCAGGCCGAGTACCGCTGGGCCGGGCATGTGATCCGGCGCTGGCGCGATCTGCTGCACGCCGAAGCGCAGTCGCCTCAACTCGCGGCGCAATGGAATTGCGAGTGGAATGGAGCGGAACCCCTGCGCCTGCCCACCGGCGATCGGCTGGAACTGCTGAATGCGAGCGACAGGACGCCCGTCCTGTCGCCCGACGACGCACCCGCGTTCCGCGTGGCGTCGCGGCAAGGCGGCGAACGCATCGTGCTGCCGGGCCGCGACCATTCGCACAGCCTCAAGCATGTGCTGCAGGACCTGGGCGTTCCGCCCTGGCTGCGTCGGCGCCTGCCCCTGCTGTTCGCCCAGGATGGCGAACTGCTGGCGGCGGCCGATCTGGCGATTTCCGCGCGCCTGGGCGCCTGGCTGGGCGAGCGGGGGCTGTTTCTGCGCTGGCGGCATTGACCGCCCCGCGGCGGACTCGCACACTTTCGCCATGGCCGCCAAGACCCCCGCACCGCCGCCCTCGCCCGTCGCCGAATTCGAACGCTCGCTCGACGAGCTCGAGCGGCTCGTGCAGAAGATGGAGCAAGGCGAACAAAGCCTCGACGAATCGCTGGCCGCCTACGAACGCGGCGTTTCGCTTTATCGGCAATGCCAGGGCGCGCTCGAGCAGGCCGAACAACGCGTGCGCCTGCTGACGGATCCGACCCAGCCCGAAACGGCGCAGGAATTCTCCAGCGATGTCGACTGAGGCCCGCCTGGCCGCCTGGGCGGCCCGGGTCGAGACCGCGATCGAACGTCGGCTGCCTTCGGCATCGACCGAACCTCTGCGACTGCACGCGGCGATGCGCCACGCCTGCCTCAACGGCGGCAAACGCATCCGCCCGCAGCTCGCCTACGCCAGCGGATACCTGCTCGGCGCCGACGAGAACGCGCTGGACGATGTCGCGACGGCCGTCGAACTGATCCATGCTTTTTCGCTGGTGCACGACGACCTGCCGGCCATGGACGACGACGACCTGCGGCGCGGACGTCCGACGGTGCATGTCGCTTTCGACGAAGCCACCGCGATACTCGCCGGCGATGCGCTGCAGGCGCTGGCTTTCGAAACGCTGGCGCGCGCGACGGCGCCCGCCGCGGTGCGTATCGCGCTGATCGAAACCCTGGCGCGGGCCAGCGGCTCGCTCGGCATGTGCGGCGGCCAACAGCTGGACATGGACGCAACCGGA
>CAYWHO010000099.1:0-3107 GCA_964458195.1 uncultured Arenimonas sp. | reverse complement strand
TCAGAGTGCACTTTCCCGGAGCGGGAAAGTGCACTCTGACCCCGGTTTTTCGCTGGCTGAGCTCGAGCGCCTGCATGCGCTGAAGACCGGCGCACTGATCCGCGCCAGCGTGCGCATGGGCGCGCTCGTCGGCGAGGCCGATGCGGCGATGCTGGAGCGGCTGGACGGTTTCGCGACCGATCTCGGGCTCGCCTTCCAGATCCGCGACGACATCCTCGATGTCGAGGCCGACACCTCGCAACTGGGCAAGACCGGCGGCAAGGACGCGGCGCAGGACAAGGCGACCTATGTTTCCCTGCTCGGGCTGGGCGCCTCGAAAGCCTTGCTCGACGAACTGTCGGAAAAAATGAAAGCGGCCCTGGGGCCGCTTCCGGAGCAAGCC
The DNA here is from genome assembly GCA_964458195.1 of uncultured Arenimonas sp. GTDB lineage: Bacteria > Pseudomonadota > Gammaproteobacteria > Xanthomonadales > Xanthomonadaceae > Arenimonas. Next base: position 2,725 of record CAYWHO010000099.1, on the reverse strand, counting down.
GACGGATTGCGTCGGCTCGCCGAGTTCGCCGTGACGCGGGCCTACTGACCCGGGCCGTAGCGATTACTTGATCAGGCGCAGCGCGAACGGATAGCGATAGTCCGCGCCTTCGTTGGCCTTCAGGCCCGCCATGATGCACAGGATCAGGTTGGCGATCATCACGCCGAAGACCACCAATATGCCGATCAACACCATCGTCAGGATCATGCCGACGATATAGGCGATCGTCACGGTGATCTGGAAATTCAGCGCTTCCTTGGCCTGGCTGTTCAGCCAGCCCTTGTCGGCCTTGTCCTTGTTGATCAGCCAGATCACCAGCGGTCCGATGAAGCCGACCAGGATTCCCGACAGGTGACCGATCATGGCCATCGTCTTGTCGTCTTGAGAAACTTCGCTCATTGCTCTCCCCTCCAGAAGGGCCGCCCCGTGCGGGCGGCTGCCGTGAATGTCCGCTGCCGGGCGCGCCGTGTCAACCCGCGACCGGGCAGCCAAACTACCCAACGCGGGGAGAGGGCCCGACCGGTCAGGATCCGCCGGCCACGGTCATGCGACCGACCAGGATCGAGCCGCAACGGATGTGCGAGCGCGGATCGACATCGGCGCCCACGGCTTCGATGGCGAGGAACATGTCCCGCAGATTGCCGGCGATGGTGATTTCGTCCACCGCATGCGCGATCCGGCCGTTCTCGATCCAGAAGCCGGCGGCGCCGCGCGAATAGTCGCCGGTCAGGTTGTTGACGCCCTGCCCCATCAGCTCGGTCACCAGCAGTCCACGCGACAACCCGGCCACGAGGCCGTCCAGATCGGCGCTGTTACTGCCGACCTCGAGGTTGTGGATGCCGCCGGCATTGCCGGTGCTTTCCAGGCCCAGCTTGCGCGCCGAATAGGTGCCGAGCACGTAGCGCTGCAGCACGCCATCGCGCACGAGATCCTGCTCGCTGGTCGCCACGCCGTCGGCATCGAAAGCCGCGGAGCGCAGGCCGCGCGGCAAATGCGGGCGTTCGCGCAGAGTCATCCACGCGGGAAACAGCCGCGTACCGACGCTGTCGACGAGGAAACTGGCCTTGCGGTACAGCGCACCGCCGGAGACCGCGCCAAGCAAGTGCCCAACGAGGCTGCGCGCCATCTCGGGCGCGAACAGCACCGGGTATTCGCCGGTCGCGATCGGTCGCGGATCGAGCCGCGCGACCGTGCGCTCGGCCGCGCGTCGTCCGACCTGCGCCGGCGCTTCGAGATCGGAAGCGGACAAGGCGCTGCTGTACCAGTAGTCGCGCTGCATCGCATCGCCGCTGCCGGCGATCAACGAGCAGCTGATCGAATGATGGCTGCTGCGCTCGGCGCCGAGAAAACCATGGCTGTTGGCGTAGAGGGCGACGCTGAGGCCGGTATTGACGCCGGCGCCATCGGAGTTGCCGATGCGCCGGTCCACCGCGCGCCCGGCGCTCTCGGCCTGCAATGCCAGCCCGATCGCCGCTTCGGCATCGATGTCCCAGGGGTGCCACTGGTCGAAATCGGCGAACTCGGTCGCCAGGCGATCGGGATCGGCCAGTCCGGCGGCCGCGTCCTCCTCGGTGAACCGGGCGATCGCGCAGGCCTGGTCGACGGTCGCTTCCAGGCTGGCCGGCTGCAGGTCGGCGGTGCTGGCCGTGCCCTTGCGTTTGCCGAAATAGACCGTGACGGCCACGCCGCGGTCGCGCGTGTGCTCGACCGTCTCGACTTCGCCCATGCGCACGTTGACCGCCAGGCCCTGGTCCTCGCTCAGCGACACCTCGGCCTGACTCGCCCCGCGCTCGCGGCAACGCCGCAGTACGTCCTCGGCCAAACCGGCGAGATGGCCGGCGTAGTCCGGCCCGGGTTTGGTGATCTGCGTGCTGGTCGCCATACTATGACTCTCTCCCGATTTCATTCATGCATGCGCGGCATCGACGACGACACCGGCGAATTCCTTGGACCGAGCCGCGGCGAGCAACGCCGCGAAGCCTTGGCCGTGCTCGATCTGGCGACCGCGCTGATGGCGCAGACGCCGGCGCGACTGGCGCAGTTGCCGCTGGGCGAAGACCTGCTCGCCCTGGTGCTGGACTGCCAGCGCATCACCGCGCAGATCGCCCGCAAGCGGCAGACGCAGTTCCTGGCGAAGAACCTGCGGCGCGAGGACGAAACCGTGCTCGACGCGATCCGAGCGGCGCTGGCGCACGACAAGGCCGATACGCGGCGCGAATCGGCCGCGCTGCACCGCATCGAAGCCTGGCGCGACCGCCTGATCGCCGACGGCGACAACGCGCTGTCCGAACTGCTGCAGGAATTCCCGCAGGCCGATCGCCAGCACCTGCGCCAACTGGCGCGCAATGCGCACCAGGAAAAGTTGCAGAACCGGCCGCCGCACGCTTTCCGCGAACTGTTCCGCGAACTGCGCGAGCTTATGGCCGAGGCGCCCCCGCAGGACTGAGCGGGCGTCGGTACCGGCGCGTACGCGTCGGGAGAACATCGGAGCGGGTCGCGGGTGCATCAGGCCTGCGTGCCGCCCACCGTCATCGCATCGATCTTCAGAGAAGGCTGGCCGACGCCGACCGGCACGCTCTGGCCGTCCTTGCCGCAGATGCCGACGCCGGCGTCCAGCGCCAGGTCGTTGCCGATCAGGCTCACTTTGGTCATGGTGTCCGGGCCGTTGCCGATCAGGGTGGCGCCCTTCACCGGGCGTGTGATCTTGCCGTCCTCGATCAGGTAC
>CAYWHO010000098.1:3652-7899 GCA_964458195.1 uncultured Arenimonas sp. | reverse complement strand
GTGTATTCGCTCAGGTCGTCGGCGCCCGACACCAGTCGGAACCGCGCGGCCGGCACGATCAAATGCCAGAAACCGCTCATCCGGCACAGCGAGCAATTGCATTCCTGCACCAGCAGCGCGGCCGGCGCATCCACTTCGAAACGCACGCGGCCACAATGGCAGCCGCCGCGATGCGTCACCAGGGTATCCGTTTCGCTCATCGCTTTTCGTCCTTGCCCGGTGCCGGCGTCGCATCGCCCGCCGTCTCGGGCTTCGGCGCCAGGTTCGCCTTGGCCTGACCGATCCGCTGCGTCAACGCGACGTACCCGGCCGAGCCCGGCAGCAGGGCGTACCGGCGCACGAACGCGCGCCAACCTTCGCTGCGATGCGGCTCGTATTCGCGCAGGATCTCCGCGCAGGGCCGCTGCAACTGGTAGGCGATGGCGCAGGCGCAATAAACGTCGCCGGGCGCCCAGCGTTTCGGCCCGAGGTAATCGCGCAAGAGGTAACGCGGCGAACCGAGCTCGGACACCATCGCATCAATCAAGGCGTCGTGGCGGGCGCGCGCGGCTTCATCCAGCGCGACCAGGTCCGCATCGAGCGCGGCATCGCCCGTTCGCGGCAGATAATTCGTCGCGACCTTGGCCGCGAGCGGGAACGCGCAGGCCGCCGCCAACGCCGCCAGCAGAAAACTCGTGAGGATCTTCATCGCCCTGCTCCGCTCATCGCCGCGGCAGACGATACGCGAATCCGTCGGCCAGACGCGAGCCGTCGGCATCGAGCAGTTCCAGCGACCCGTCTTCGATGAGGGCGAAACGGCGCTCGCGCGCCTCGCCCGGATCGAGCACGATCAGCGTGCGCACGCCGGCCGGCGAGCTGGCCGGCACGGTCTCGCGCCAGACGCCGGCCTGGTCGAAATCGGCGCGCTGCGGCCCGAGATACGACTCCGACAGCACGTAGTCGCCCCGGCCGCTGTCGCTGCTCAGGGACAGGCGCGTCTCGATGCCGCGGCAGTCGCTGCAGGGCAATACGCCCTGCCAGACGCGGACGCTGCGCTCGGCCGGTCCGGCCGCTGCCGTCGGGGCCGCCGCCTCGCGGCCGCAGGCCGTCGCGCCCAGGGCGAGCAGGCAGAGCAAGGCGATCGATCGGACCCGGTCCATGCCCGCCATCTTAGGCCCAACAGGGCACCTAACCCCATTCGCGATGCCCACCCGTTTCCGGAATTACCAACCCGGAGGTGTCCCATGGTGCATGCCCAGAACCCGTCGCTCCTGCTCTCGCTCGATCCCAAGCGCATCGCCGGCTACAGCGTCACCATCAGCCTGCATGTGTTCGCCTTCATGCTGCTGCTGGCTCCCATCCAGGCACCGGCGCCGGCGGCGCAGAAGGAACAGATCACCCAGGTGGAATTTCCGGAGAAGAAGAAGGAGCCGCCGCCGATACCGCCGCCGCAAGAACGCGTCGTGCGCACGCGCCCCACCGAGCGCCCGCAACCGGTGCAGTTGCCGCAGGAGCAACTGATCGTCGATCAGCCGCCCGCACCGGTCGACGCCGGCCTGCCCCCGGCCGTGGAAGACGTAGGCACACCCAACACCTTCGACACCGCCGAGACGGCGATCGCCGCGCTGATGACGCGCGTCGCGCCACCGCCGCCCTATCCGGCCCTGGCCGAGAAGCGTCGCCTGCAAGGCACGGTCGTGCTGATGATCCTGGTCGATGCCGAGGGCAATCCGGTGGACGTCACCGTCGAACAAAGCAGCGGTTCGAGCCTGCTCGACGAAGCCGCGCGCAAATTCGTCAAGGCGCGTTGGCGTTTCGTGCCGGCGCAGGCCGGTGGCGTGGCGATCAGCGCATACGCGCGCGTGCCTATCCGCTTCTCGCTCAATCGTTGACACGCGCCCGGGTTGCGGCGGGATCGCCGCAACCCGCGGGGCTCAGGCGAACAGCGGGCGCACGCTGAGCACCAGGGCCACAGCGCCCGCCAGCCCGAGCACCAGCGCGCCCAGCAAGGCGAGGCGATACAGCAAACGCTGCATCACGCGCTGGCGCGGCGTCATCGTGTGGTAGTCGGTGCCGAAAGCGGTGCCGGCCGACAGGCTGAGCATGGCCGAAAAGCCGCTGGCACCCGCCAGGAAAATCGCCAACAGCAGCCACATCCACCACGTCATGCATCGGTCTCGTCTAGTCGGCCGCGCCAGTATAAGCCGGCGACGCGGCCACGGCCTGCAGCGCGCGCAGCGCCTGGGGTATGCCCGAGGCATCGGGCACGCGGCGCACGCGCTCGTGGTCTTCGGCGAAATCGGTGTCCTGCTCGTGCGCCCAGGTCACGTGGTAGGGCATGTACACGCCCCAGCCGCCCAGCGCGACCACCGGCGCGATGTCCGAACGCAGCGAATTGCCCACCATCGCGAACTGCGACGGCATCACCTCGAATTCCTCGAACAAGCGGCCGTAGGTCGCGGCATCCTTCTCGGACACGATCTCGATGCGGTGGAAGAGATCGGCCAGGCCCGAGCGCGCGACCTTGGCTTCCTGGTGGAACAGGTCGCCCTTGGTGATCAACACCACCGGATGTTCCTGCGCAACGGCTTCGACCGCCTCGCGGATGCCCGGCAACAATTCGACCGGGTGCGCGAGGATCTCCTTGCCGATGGCCAGCAGGCGATGCAGGTCGCGGGCGCTGATGCGTTCCTCGCTCAGCTCGATTGCCGTTTCGAGCATCGAAAGCGTCATGCCCTTGGCGCCGTAACCGAACAGTTTCAGGTTGCGCCGCTCGGTGGCGAGCAGGCGATCGTGCAAGCGCGCATCGGCCAGGTCGATGTAACGCCCGAGCAGGTTTTCGAATTCGGCGTGCGCGCTGCGGTAGAAACCCTCGCTATGCCAGAGCGTGTCGTCGCCGTCGAAGCCGATCAGTCGCAGCATGGGGCGGTCTTGCGGAAAAGAAGCGCATTCTATGGCCTGTTGACGCTTGTGGCGCATGCCGCGAAAAAATCAGGCCGGGCATTGCCCGGCCTGTCCGTTCCAATCGATCAGAAACTGCGGCCCGTCTTCTGGGAGACGGTGCCCGACTCAGTGCTTGAAGGGATGCCACTGCCCACGGTCGTCGTAGGCGCCGACGGGCGGACCCGGCGTGCGGCAGGCGCCGGCCATGACGCGCGCACCGGCGCGCACGCGCGAGGCTTCGGCCTTGCCCCCGTTGCGCACCCAGGGCTGCGGCTTGTCGCAATAGCTCGCGTCGTTCGGATCCATCATCCTGTAGTAACGCGTACGCCCCTTGGCATCGGCCACCACGATCAGCGGGGTCCGGGTGCGGTCGTGGCGATCGAAGGGCCGGCCCTGGTCGTACATCACCGATTCGGCCAGAACCTCGACACGCACGCGGGCATCGGCGACCCGCGTCCGGGCGTCGGCGAGACCGCCGAATCCGATCAGCAGCGCCGTCAACCAGACCATGACCCTGCGCATCTCCCGAGCTCCGTATTGCACGGGCTCAGGATCGGCGTCGGGCGGTGAATCGGCCTTGAACTTTCGCCGATCGCAGGAAAGCCGTTCAGCCGGCGGACACGCTCACTCGCCCTCGCGCGCTTCGCGGCATTGTTCGACCACCCAACCATCGAGACGGTAGAGCTGGTCGTCGCGCATTTCCAGCCAGGCATTGTTCGCGCGAATGGCATCGGCGAATTCGTGCGCGCGACGACACGGTCCTTTCGGGCGATTGTCGTCGGCGACCGGTTCGGGCGGTTTCGGTGGCGGCGGAGGCGGTGCCGGCTTCGCTTCCGGCGGCGCCGTGCCGGCGATCACCGACAGCGCCTTGGCGTTCTGCGTGTCCTGCTGCCGCCGTTGTTCGGCCGCCTGCAACTGCTCCGGTGTCGGCACCGGATCGGGCGTGGCATCGCGTCGCCACACCTGGGTGCTGCCTTTCGGGCAGGGCTTGGACTGCACGCTGGTTTCGCCGTTGGCCGACTGGCATTTGTACAAGGTTTCGGCGGCCGCCTCGCCCGTGGCGAGCAGCGACAGCATCAGCAAGGGGCGCAGGCATTTCATCGAACGCTCCAATGGGCGGAACCACGGCCAATTTATCGCGGCGACGACGGCTTGTCTCGCGCCGGCAGCGGCGGCGGATAGCTTCGCCCGGCGCGCAGCGGACGAAAGCACGGCCGCTCGCGATAGAAGGCGGCGTCCTGCGTATCGCGGTGCCAACCGGGGATGCCCGACAAGGGCAAGGGCCGCAATTCCTGCGGATCGTTCAGGCAATCGCGCGCGAGGAT
>CAYWHO010000098.1:0-3552 GCA_964458195.1 uncultured Arenimonas sp. | reverse complement strand
CGTCGCGCAGCCACACGATCGCGCCGGCCTCGTCGTAATGCGTCATCGCCTGCTGGGCCGGCGTACGGCGATGCGGGCCGACGCGGGCGAGGTCTTCGCATTGCCGCCGGTTCAGCGCCGACTTGATGCGAGGAAAACGCCGCCAGACCAGCGCATTGAACAGGTCGTGCCAGTTCTCGCGGCGCGTCGGGATACGCGCTTCGTCGTGGATGCGCCGTTCGTAGTGCGTGCCATCGTCCGGCAGGCTCGCGGCATCGACGAAACGCAGCGGTCGACCGGTGAGCGCATGCCTGGGCGCGGCGGCCGCGGCGATATCCGGCCACGCGTCGCGTGCGAACCAACCGTCCGGCGGGTCGAAACCGGCGAAGATCGGTTGCGCGAACGCATCCGGCGAAACCTCGCTTCGCCGCGGCGACTGGAAGCGCATCGCTCAGGCCGCGGCGGTCTTCGGCAGCTCGCCGCGCCGCCACCAGAACACGAAGGCCAGCCCCACGTTCACCGCCGCCAGCATGAAACCGAATTCGTCCACCGCGTACGCCGTGCGCTCGCCCGTTTCGATCGTGAGCGGCGTGAATACCAGCGGGATGAAGACGTTGTGGCTGGCATGCAGCAGCGCGGCCGGCCAGACGCTGCCGGAGCGCAGGCGGAACCAGGTATAGACGAAACTCGAGGCGATCAGGCTGACGAAGAAGCAGGCCATCGCGAACGGCATCGGCGTGCTGCCGAGATACTTCGGCCAGAACAGGATCGGCACATGCCATGCGGCCCAGATGAATCCGACCAACGCGCTGCCGCCGGCGTAGCCGTAGCGCGCGACTAGCCGCGGCGTCAGGAAGCCGCGCCAGCCCAATTCCTCGCCCAAAGCGCTGGCGCAGGAGAGCAGCACGCCCGGCCCGGCCAGCACCGTCACCATCAGCAGGCTGGCGACGAAGGGCGAGACCGGCAGGCCGACCATCTTCGCGTTGTCGGCGAGGAAGGCCGGTTCGGGAAAACCGCCGAGTCCGCTGAGCCAGATGATCGAATACGCAACCAACCCGTACAGCACCGGCACCAGGTACGCGCCGACCCACCAGCGCATCTCGCCGAAGCGCCAGCCCAGCGCATCGGCACCGGCGCCGACCTGGCGTTGCACGATCAGCGCGGCCAGCGCCGGGCACCACATCACGCCCGTCACGTAATAGCGCATGATCCCGCCGCGCGCTTCGCCACCGCGCATCAGGAAGTAGAACACGGCGCTGAAACCGAGCGTCAGCAGCAGGAAAGAAACGACCGGATGGCGACGGATCATGCGGCAGCCCCTGTGGCCGCCGCGATGCGCAGGAGGTTCACTCGCCGAAGTACGCGCATCCGTTCCATTCCTTGCCCTCGAACCCGAGTTTCGCCGTCCATCCGTACAAGCTGTCCGACATGCCGTCGCTGCAGGGCGTCGGCGTCAAAGCGACGCTGAGCTCGCCCTGCGCGGTCTGCGCGACGTAACGCTGGACCTCGCCTTCTTCGGTCGGCGCCGACAGGTCGCCGATCACGGGCGGCGTTTCCGGGCGTTCGAAAGTGAGTTTGCCCAACGCCGCATTGGCCGACCAGAACGGCTCGGTGCCGACGGCGCGGAACAGGAAGGTTTCCTGCGCCTCGCCGCAGCCCGCGCCCTCGGTCCGGGCGCGCTCGAAGCGTTCGATGCTCAGGCCGGTATCGGTGTGATGCATGCCCTGCGCATCGACGAAGAATTCGCGGGCCTGGCCCTCGACCAGTTTGCCGACGAAGGCTTCCGCCTCGGCCGACAATCCGACGCGGCGCTGGGTCTGTTCGCCGCACAAGGTCAGGCCGTAACCGTCCTTGCCGATGACGAACTGGCCACGCAGGCGCTCGCTGGTCGGCGCGGTGTCCTGCGGCAGCAACGCTGGCGGCGGCGGCGCGTTGTCGGCGGCAGACGGAGGTCCTGCATCGCGTTGGCAAGCGGCACTTAGCAGGCACAGGAACACGACAGGCAATGCGGCGATTTTCATGGCCCCTCCTCAGGATGTCGGCGAACGGATTCGCGTTTCCCACCGGAACATTACGGCAGGCGCGGCGACCTCGGGCAAGCCTTGCGCGCGTCAGTCGGCCCGCTGGCACCGCTGGTCAGAACTGTGACGCAGTTCAAAGTTTTGCGCACCCCCTCCGGTAAGGTAATTCCGCCGGAAACGACGGCTTTCGACGGGGAATTCGGGCGCATGGGCACCTATCGGTTCGAACGCCACCTGGACGACGGAGCCGGCCGCGAGGCCGGCGGCAACCTCGAAGACGACGTCTCCCGCGCCCTGCAGGAAATCGACTGGGTCGATCATTACGCGATCCGCGCCGACGCCAGCAACGAGGAACTCGTCAGCGTCGACGTCTATTTCGAGGAAGACTGGCCGGACGCACGCGCGGCCAATCCCGAACAGGTCGCCCTGGTGTTCCGCCGCCTCGGCCTGCGCACCCTGCCCAATCCGGCGCTGACGATAGCCAAGACCGCCGCCACCGATCCGCTCAGCGCCGAACCGATCGGCGACGACGACGCCGAAGATCTCGACGTCTATCTGCTGGAAGAGTGATCGCGCGGGCGATCAGCCCAGGCGGGATGCGTTGTTCTTCACCCAGTCGCGGAACGACTGCAACTGCGGATTGAGCGCGCGTGTCGCCGCGACCGGTCGGCTGCTTTCGAAATGCGGCTGGAATTCCTGGTAGACCTGGAACATGTTGCCGAGGTCATCGGCGCCCGGGAATCCGAAACCGCGATACTGCTCTGGCGTCGGTGCGTAGTAGGCGATCTCGCGACCGAGCGCGTCGCTCAGTTCCTTCGCCATCGCGGCGCCGTTGATGTGGTCGCCGGCAATGCCGATCGTCTTGCCGATCGCGGCCTCGCCCAGCTTGAACACGCCATAAGCACTGCGGCCGATGTCCTCGGCGGCGATGCCGGCGAGTTTTTCCTCGCCCATCGGCAACACGAAGGTCCAACGGCCATCCTCGCCCTGTTTCGGCCCCATGCCGAAATGGATCAGGTTGTCCCAATAGAACGAGGTGAGCAGATTCGTCGTCGGCACGCCGGCCTCGGCGAACAGCCGGTCGGCTTCGCCCTTCGCATCGAAGTGCGGCACCTTGTACTTGCCCTGCAGCGTCGGCATGCGATCGTCGTCCAGCGGCACGAAGCGGCGGGTGTCTTCCAGCGTCGACCAGATCGCGTGCTTCACGCCCGCGCGTTTCGCCGCCCGCGCCATGTTGCCGGCCTGGGCGAGTTCTTTTTCCGGAACCATGTGATCCCAGAAGAAGGTGACGAAGTAGGCGCCATGCGCGCCCTGCAAGGCCTGCGCGAGGCTGTCCTCGTCGTCGACATCAACGGCGATCACTTCGGCCCCGGCCTGCGCCAACGCCTGGGCTTTCGGCGAGGACGGATCGCGCGTCAATGCGCGCACGGCGAAACCGCCGTTGGGATCGGCGAGGATGGCGCGCACGAGGCCGCCGCCCTGCGCACCGGTGGCGCCGACGACGGCGATGATCTTCTTGTCGCTCATGATGCTCTCCATGAATTCGGTCGGG
>CAYWHO010000097.1:0-7768 GCA_964458195.1 uncultured Arenimonas sp. | reverse complement strand
ACGCGACAGCCCACGCGACAGCCCACGCGACAGCCCACGCGACAGCCCACGCGACAGCCCACGCGACGGCGGGAACCCATGCGTTGCGGCAGTATCAGGCGAGCCCTCTACCCCGCAGTTCACGCGAGAGCGGGAACCCATGCGTTGCGCAATATCCAGCGAGCCTTTTGTCGCGGCAAAAAAAGGCGGGCCGTGGCCCGCCTTTCGTTTCGTCGCCCCGAACCGGAATCAGCGTCGGGTCTGGCCTTCGTCGTAGAACTGGCGCATCGCCAGGCAACGCGCATCGGCTTCGTGCGTTTCGAGCAGCGAACGGCGGGTGCCGGCCGTCAGCGAGGTCTGCTTCGCGATCTCGGCTTCCAGCCGGGCGACGCTCTCGGCCGTGCAGGCGCTCGGGATCATCGTGCCGGCGTAGGTGCGCATGAATACCGGATCGGCTTTCTTGTCGATTTCGGCGAGCGTGGACAGGCGTTGCGCCGCGCTGACTTCGGCCAGCGCCTGCTGGCCCGACGGATACAGGCTGCCCATCATCACGCGCAGGCGCGAATAGGGTTCGCTGTTGTCCAACGCCTGTACTTTCGCCAGATACTCGGCCTTGGCTTTCGCATCCGGACGGATCACCGTCGCCGCGAGCGCCGACAACTGCCCGTTCTCGCTCTTGTCCTTCGCCTGTTCGGCGGCGATCAGCGCGGCGCTGCCGGCCACGTCGTAACGGTTGAGCTGTTCGATGATGGACCAGCGCGTTTCCTGGTCGATCTCGACGCCGGCATCGACCTTGCCGTCGAGCAGTTCGCCGAGGCGCTTGAGCCCGGCCTCGCTGGTGGCGATGTCGATATAGGTCGCGAGCCAGGTCCTGGCGCGGTCGCGATTCGCACGATCGGCGATCAGGCCGTTCCAGACGGTTTCTTCGATGCGGGCCTGCAGACGACGCTGCTGCGCGCTGCCCGGTGCGAACGTGTCGAGGTAGTACTTGCCGGTGCCGATGGCGCCCAGGCCCTGGCGCAGCAAGGTGTAGTCGCGTTCGCGCGGAACATTGGCCAGCACGGTTTCGATGTAGTCGTGCAGGCCCAGGCGACGATCGCGCAGGCCGTCGTTGAGGCTCTGCCACAGCATCGAACGCAGCATCGTGTCTTCGACGCCGGAAAGCTGCGTGCGCGCGGTGGCGAACGACACCGGATCGAGCACGACCTTCACGAAGCCCCAGTCCTCGTAGTTCGGATAGACCAGGGCCGGGCAGGCCTTGCCGACCAGGCCCGGCACCTCGGTACGGGCGCCGGAATACGTGACCGGCTGCTTGTCCGAGAGCACGAGCTTGCCGCCGTCGAGATCGAACAGCGCCACCTGTACCAGCTGCTCGCGCAGGGTCGGATAGGCGGCGACGGTCGCGGTCTGGTTCAAGGCGAAGCGCGAGATCTTGCCGGCGTCGCAGGCGAAGTCGGCGCTGATGGCGTTCAAGCCAGGCTGGTACAGCCATTGCTGCGCCCAGGGCCGCAGGTCTTTGCCGGAAGCTTTCGACAGCGAGCCGATGAAATCGTCCAGCGTCGCGTTCTGGTAGGAATACTTGACCAGGTACTCGTGCACGCCCTGGCGGAACACTTCCGGACCGATCATCTGGCGCAGCTGGTGCAGGGTCGAAGCGCCCTTGGTGTAGGTGATCGCGTCGATATTGTCGAAGGCGTTCTGGCTGGAAGGCACCGGCACTTCGATCGGATGCGTGGCGATGCTGTCGTCGGTGCGGTAGGCGCCCTGCTTGCTCTGGTATTGCGACAGCCAGGGCTGGTCGAACTCGTCCGACTTCGTCGTGCCCAGCGTGGCCATGTAGGAGGCGAAGCTCTCGTTCAGCCACAGGCCGTTCCACCAGCGCATCGTGACCAGGTCGCCGAACCACTGGTGCGCCATCTCGTGCAGGATCACCGAGGCCAGGCGCTGGCGCTGCACCGTGGTCATCGGCGTGGTGGAAGTGAAGCGGCTCTCGGTGAAGGTCACCGCGCCGGCATTTTCCATCGCGCCGTAGATGAATTGCGGCACCAGGATCTGGTCGTACTTCTTGAACGGGTAGGGGATGCCGAAATACTCGTCGTAGTACGCGAGGCCTTGCTTGGTGTAGCGGAACCAGTCCTGCGGATAGACCTGCGAGGCCAGCGACTGCCGCGCGAACAGGCGCATCGGGTATTTGCCGCTGTTGTCTTCCCAGACCTTGTACGGACCGGCATGCATGGAGAAGTTGTAGGGGCTCAGCTTCGGCGTGGTCGGGAAAGTCCAGCGACGGGTGGCGCCGAGGTCGTCGATCCTGGTTTCGCGCGTGGTCGAAATGACCTGCCAGTCCTTCGGCGCGGTGGCGGTGAGCTGGTAGGTCGCCTTCAGGTCGGGCTGGTCGAAGGACGCGAACATCTGGTGCGCCGCGGCCGGCTCGAAATGCGAGTACAGGTAAACGCGGCCGTCGCTCTTGTCCACGTAACGATGCAGGCCTTCGCCATTGGTGCTGTGTTCGCGCGTGAACTCGACGCTGACGGTATTGCGGCCCGGCTTCAGCTCGCTGCCGGGAATCGTGATGAACCACTGGTTGTACTGCGGACGGACCTCGCGGCCGTTGACGGTCAGGCGCGTGATGCTTGCTTTGTCCAGGTCCACCGTCAGCGGCGAACGCGTATCGCTCAGGTCGAATGCGATCGTCGAAGTCGCCTTGAAGGTCGGTTCGCCGGTCAGGGCGAAGTCGAGCGCGTAAGCGACGTTGGAAACGCGGGCCGAACGCGCGGCGGCGTCTTCCTGGCTCAGGAAGGCGTTCTCGGCGCGCGGCGCGGCTTCCTGCGCCGCCAGCGGCAGGGCCAGCGCCAGCAGCAGGGCGGCGACCAGCGGGGTCGAACGGGCGAGCTTCGTCTTGGACATGGCGGGCATTCGGTTCAGGGAAACAGCGATGGTAGCCTCCGCGCGGAACCGGGCCGCTAGCCCATTAGTCATGGTCCATGTGACCCCGCCCGGGGATTTCTTTGTTTCCGGACAGCGATTGATGCAATCTGCAGGCCCGAGCTGCGCCGCGTCCCCATGTCCGATCGTTCGATCAAGCCCTACGACAAGCCCGCCGGCGGCTGGGATTCGCTGAAGCGCTCCTGGCAAGCCTTGCGCGACGAGGGCATCGTGACGCGCGGCGCGAAGGCCCTGCTGCGCACGAACCAGAACGACGGGTTCGACTGCCCCGGCTGCGCCTGGCCGGACCGCAATCCGAATTCCACCTTCGAATTCTGCGAGAACGGCGTCAAGGCCGTTGCCGCCGAAGCGACGGCCAAACGCATCGGCGCCGAATTCTTCGCCGCGCACACGGTGGCCGAACTCGCGGCACGGGACGATCTGTGGCTGGAAGCGCAGGGCCGGTTGACCGAGCCCCTGCGTTACGACGCCGCCAGCGACCGCTATCGGCCGATTGCCTGGGACGAGGCCTTCGCGGCGATCGGCGCGCGATTGCGCGGGCTCGCCCATCCCGACGAGGCGCTGTTCTATACCTCGGGCCGCACCTCGAACGAAGCGGCTTTCCTTTATCAGTTGTTCGTGCGGGAGTTCGGCACCAATAACTTGCCGGATTGCTCTAACCTGTGCCACGAAGCCTCCGGCGTCGCGATGGGCGAGCAGATCGGCAGCGGCAAGGGCGCGGTGCTGCTCGAGGATTTCGAACAGGCCGAGGCCATCTTCATCTTCGGGCAGAACCCGGGCACCAATCATCCACGCATGCTCGGCGAGCTGCGCGCGGCGGCGAAGCGCGGCTGCCGCATCGTCGTATTCAATCCGCTGCGCGAGCGCGGGCTGGAGCGATTCGCCAACCCGCAGAGCCCGGCCGACATGTTGACGGGATCGAGCACGCCGATCGCCAGCCACTATTACCAGTTGCGCATCGGCGGCGATCTCGCGGCGTTGACCGGCCTGTGCAAACAGCTGCTGGCGACCGGCTCGCTGGACCGCGATTTCATCGCCGCGCATACGCAGGATTACGAGGCTTTCGCTGCCGCGGTGGAAGCCGAGTCCTGGGAACGCATCGTCGAACAATCGGGTTTGACGCGGGCGCAGATGGAGCAGGCGGCAGACGTTTACGACGCCAGCCGCGCGACGATCTTCTGCTGGGGCATGGGCATCACCCAGCATCGCCGCAGCGTCGCGACCATCCAGATGCTGATGAACACCCTGCTGCTGAAAGGCAATATCGGCAAACCCGGTGCCGGGCCCTGCCCGGTGCGCGGGCACTCGAACGTGCAGGGCGACCGCACGATGGGCATCTACGAAAAGCCCTCGGACGAATTCCTCGATCGCCTCGGCGCCGAATTCGGTTTCGAACCGCCGCGCGCGCATGGGCGCGATGTGGTCTCCGGCATCCAGGCGATGCGGGACGGCCGCGCGAAGATCCTGTTCGCGATGGGCGGCAATTTCGCCGCCGCCACGCCCGATAGCGAACGTACCGCGGAGGCGCTGCGTCGCTGCGACCTGACCGTGCATGTCTCGACCAAGCTCAACCGCTCGCACCTGGTGCATGGGCGCGAAGCGTTCATCCTGCCTTGCCTGGGCCGCAGCGAAATCGACCAGCAGGCCGAAGGACGGCAGGCGGTGTCGGTCGAGGATTCGATGAGCATGGTGCACCTGTCTTCGGGCATGAAAGCGCCGGCCTCGGAACATTTGCTTTCCGAGCCGGCCATCGTCGCGCGGCTCGCCACGGCGACCTTGCCGCACAGCCGTACGCCCTGGTTGGAACTGGTTTCGCACTACGACCGCATCCGCGAACGCATCGCGAAGGTGATTCCCGGGTTCGAGGATTTCAATGCGCGCGTGCGCGTGCCCGGCGGCTTCCATCTGCACCATCCCGGGCGCGAGCGCGTATTTCCGACGCGTAGCGGCCGCGCGATGTTCTTTGCGCACGCGCTGGCCGACGAGGCGCTGTTCGCTTCGCCGGACGTATTCGAGCTGATGACGGTGCGCTCGCACGACCAATACAACACCACCGTCTATGGACTGGACGACCGCTACCGCGGCGTGCACGGCTTCCGTCGCGTCTGCTTTATCCATCCGGAGGATCTGCGTGAACGCGGCTGGCAGGCCGGCCTGTTGGTGGACATCACCTCGGTCTGGCGTGATGAAGAGCGGACTGTCTACGGCTTCATGTTGGTCGAATACGACATTCCCAAGGGTTGCCTCGCCAGCTATTTCCCCGAAACGAATGCGCTGGTGCCGCTGGACAATGTCGCCGAGCGCGCCGGTACGCCGGCCTCCAAATCGATCCCGGTGCGGCTGTCGCCGAGCGCTACCGGCACGATGGCTTCGTGAGGTCGCGATGACGGTGCCTGATCTTCGGTCTGCGGTGGCATTGCTTCCGGCGCTGCGCATCGACGCTGGGCACCGCAGCGAATTCTCCGATGCGGTGATCGCGGAACGGCCGATCGCGCTTTCCTACAACGGCGTCGCGTTTGCCGTGATGATGGCGACGCCGGCGGATCTGGAAGATTTCGCGCTGGGCTTCTCGCTGGGCGAGGGCATCGTCGATTCGCCGGTGCAATGGCGTTTCGTCGAGGCCGTGCATCGCGATGTCGGCCTGGTGCTGGAGATGATCGTGCCGCAGGTCAACTTCGACCGGCTGCAGCAGCGCCCGCGAGCGCTCGCCGGCAACAGCGGCTGCGGCCTGTGCGGGAGCGAATCGCTGCAGGCCGCGATGCGCCGGCGCCGCGGGTGGAAAGCGCGATGCGGATCGCCGCGGACGAGGTCGCGCGCGCGGTCGCCGCCCTGGCCGAACATCAGGTGTTGAACCGCCAGAGCGGCGGCGTGCACGCGGCCGGTTTCGCGCATGCCGACGGCCTGCTCGTGCGCGAGGACGTGGGCCGGCACAACGCGCTCGACAAACTGGTCGGCGCCCGCGCGCGGTCCGGGCTGGGCGAAGGATTCCTCGTATTGAGTTCGCGCGCGTCGCACGAATTGCTGCACAAGGCCGCGACCGCCGGCATCGCCCTGGTCGCGACGATCTCGGCGCCGAGCACGCTGGCCATCGAAACGGCACAGCATTGCGGTATCACCCTGGTCTGTTTCGTGCGCGGCGGCCAGATGACGGTGTATTCGCATCCGCAGCGCCTGATCTGACGTAGAGGGGATATCGGCGATAATCCCGCCGCACGACAAGGAGCTTCGCCATGACCACCACCCTTATCGCCGGCGCCAATCGCGGCATCGGTCTCGCCCTCGCGCAGCGCAGCCTGGAGCGCGGCGACGAGGTCATCGCCGTCTGCCGCACGCGTAGCGAGGAACTCGATCGCAGCGGTGCCCGCGTCGAAGCCGGCGTGGATGTCACCGATGCCCAGCCGCTGGCGGCGCTCGCGCAACGGCTAGCGGGCACGCGCATTCACCGCCTGCTGCTGAACGCCGGCGTGATGACGCGCGAAGCGCTCGGCAAGATCGACGAGGCCGGTTTCGACGACATGCGCCGCCAGTTCGAGATCAACTCGCTCGGTCCGCTGCGCGTCGCGCAGGCCCTGCTCGGGAATCTCGGCGAAGGTTCGAAGATCGGCATCCTCACCAGCCGCATGGGTTCGGTGGCCGACAACGGTTCCGGCGGTTACTACGGTTACCGCGCGTCCAAGGCGGCGGTGAATGCCATCGGCAAATCGCTGGCGGTGGATCTGCAGCCGCGCAGCATCGCCGTCTTCCTGCTGCATCCCGGCTACGTCGCCACCGACATGGTCGGCGGCAAGGGCGACCTGACGCCGTTGCAGTCGGCCGGCATGCTGCTCGACCGCCTCGACCAGCTCGGCCTCGCGCAGACCGGCAGTTTCTGGCACGCCAACGGCAGCGAGTTGCCGTGGTGAGGATGCCCGCGCAGCCGGATCGCGAGATATCCATAAGGTGTGTCTGAAGATGCCGCAGGGTGTCCGGGCGGGGCAAACGCAACGCGCAAGATCGTCATGTGTTGAATATGACAGGCGCTGTGCTATCCGGTCATAGGAAATGTCTGAGGCGCGCGTCAGCGAACACCGATATAGTGCGTGTTCTTGGCTTTAGCGTGCAGGTGGGTAATCGAAATATGACGCCATACATTGAATCCTTCTATCTTCGAATAGGGCAGGCTGCGTTTGATTCTGCGCTGATTGAATTCACGGACTTGTGGGTATCGTCGGAGGTTTCTGATGATTTCAGTGGAACCGAAATGTTCATTAGGGATAAGAGCGGAACGTTTCGCTATCAAAACACTGATGTAGAGGTCCTTGATCGGCTCTTTTGTGAGCTAAATGCGGCATTCGTCAAGGAAGGTATTGCCCGTTGGACATCAGCCACATTCAAGATGAGCGCTGACGGCCAGTTCTCGATTGATTTTGGTTACGGCGACGTAGAAGACTTTGATCGCGCCTTGGAGCGCCGAGCTGAATGGGTTGCTAAATTCTTGGGGGCAGATGCACAGGTAGACTATTCGCCTTTATGAAAAAAAGCTGGTGAAGACAAGGGCGTCAGCTTTTCTTGTCTTGACTCTGATCTGAAAGAAGCACGCCGCCCTCGGGCGGCGTTTTAGTTTCTGTTGATCGCAACACAATGGCGTCGCCCACGCGTAAGCTCACCCGCCTTGCAGAAAGTTCAAAAATAGAACTTCTGTCGGACCGATGGCGGTATGTGCGGGTGAAGCAATCCCCGCCGCATAAGCTCCGAACCTCAGCCAGTCAGACATACCGCGACGCCTCCCACGCCTGGCCATTGCGGCGGCGCTCGCCTTGCAGCCGGCGTTCGGGTTTGGTCGAAGTAAGGCGAAACAGTTCGCGAC
>CAYWHO010000096.1:0-7999 GCA_964458195.1 uncultured Arenimonas sp. | reverse complement strand
CCATCGTCGACTACCCGGGCTTCGAAGGCCTGGAAGCGCCGGACATGGAAACCTATTCGAAGGCGCTCAACGGAGGCCAGTACCCGCTGTCCGTGCTCGCCGTCACCGAGCGCACCGCCGGCCTGTACCGCAAGGGCGTGTACGGCAACACGATGACGACCAATCCGCGCGCGATGGACGTGGCCTCGACCGTGCTCGGCATGCTGACGCCGGAACTGCGCGCCAACATCCGCGCCAAGGGCAAGGAATTCGTCGACAAGCTCAACACGCTCAAGGACGAACTCGGCGGCGCCATCACCAAGGTCCAGGGCACCGGCCTGCTGTTCTCCTGCGAACTCGATCCGAGCTTCAAGTGCTACGGCACCGGCTCGACCGAGGAGTTCATGCGCGAACGCGGCATCGGCGTGATCCACGGCGGCACCAATTCGCTGCGTTTCACCCCGCACTTCGCCATCACCAGCGAGGAAGTGGACCTGATCGTCGAGCACGTGCGTCACGCGGTGCTGAACGGCCCGCGCAAATCCCAGGCCGCGGCGGCCTGAACCCGGACGGAGGATCGAACGATGATCGTTCTGCGCGACAAGGAAGACGGGCGCGAAATCGGCGCCATCAGCGAGGCCCAGCTGAAGATGCTGGTGGACGCTTTCGAGGAAGAAAGCAGCCGCGACCAGGACTATTACGTCGATGGCGCCACCCTCGACTACCTGGCCGAGCAGACGCCGGGGTCGGAAGATCTGGTGGCGCTGCTGCGCGGCGCCCTCGGCGCCCGCGAGGGCATGGACATCGCCTGGCAACGGCGATAGGCCGCCCGCCAGCGTCATCGTCGCGAAAGGCCGGAGCGATCCGGCCTTTCGTTTTTCCGCGAGGTAGACTGTCGCCATGTCCCTGCGCCGAAAACTCGCCGAACACGGCTTCGAATCCAACGACGACTACGAGCACGTGCTGCGCTGCCTGTTCGGGCAGCCCGCCGCGCAGCTTCGCGTACTGCACGTCGATGGCGCCGGCGGACGGCGCAAGACGGCGTTCGCGCAAGCGTTGGGGCGCGCGCTCGAGTTCGAGCACGTGCTGTACCACGATTTCAGCGCGCCGGAACCGGCGGCCGTCGCCCTACCCGTGCGCCTGGAAGACGGCAGCGAGGGCCCGAACGAACCGCCGCTCTCGGCCTTCGAGCGCACGATGAGCGAAGCCTGCGCCTACTCCGAGGCTTCGCGCACCTTCCTCGTGCTCGACCAGTTGCAGGGCGCGCATTTCTCCGACCAGGCGCGGCTTTACCGTTTCGCGATGGAACGCGAATGGAGCAACAGCGCCGGCACGGTGACGGTGAATCCGCGCAATTTCGTGCTCGCGCTGATCTCGGAGCAGCCGCTGTACCACTCGCTGGCGAAGTGCAGCTTCCGCGTCTGGACCGACGCGCAACGCGCCTATCTCGACTATCGCCCGTCCGATTTCGGGCTTGGGCCGGAGGCGCAGGGGCTGTTCGCCGCGATCGCCGAAGTCTTCGGCGAGTTGCACGCCACCCCGACCGCGAGCGAATACGAACACTTCCTCTCGGACCTGCGGCAGTTCGCCCGCAGCGAAGAGCAGATCCGGCAGAGCCTTTTCGGCCGCGTGGAGAGCGTGGACCGCCAGCACCTCTACGCCCCGGAACTGGCCGCGCCGCTGCGCCGCCTGCTGCTGGAACTCGAGCGCCTGCTGGGCGCCGAAGAGGTACACTTGCCGGACTAGCCGGCTTCGGGAGAAGGACCATGTCGGGGAGTCGCATCGCGTTCGCATTGCTCGCTTGCCTGGGCCTGTGCGCCTTCAGCAACGGCAAGTACTCGATCAAGTTCCCGCCCGGTTTCGAGGCGGCCGAATCCATCAACGAGGCCGAGAGCGGCGTGCAATCGAATGGGCCGGCCAGCGCGGGCAAGGTCTGGTGCCGGGCCAATTCGGTACCGCTGCCGGCCATCGGCGATCTCACCCAGAAGCAGATCAACGAGGAATTCCGCGCACCGCTCGACCATGAGACCTGGGCCGGGTTCATGGGCGTGGACGCCGCGAAGTTCTCGGAGTCGCAGCCGCGGGTGCGCCTGGTAGCGGGCCACCTGGTGCAGGAGGCGACCTTCGATTTCGCCGACGACGTCCTCGGCTTCCCGGCACGGGCGCGCTGGTCGGCGCACATCCTGCCCGGTCGCGTGGTCAACGGCGTCTGCTTCGCCGCCACCCTGGACTACGAGCGCAACCGCCCGTCCTTCGAAGCCGCGCTCGCCAGCCTGCGCCCGCTCTGAAACCGCGCCGGCGCGGCTCAGCCGCCCGGCACGCCCTGCTGGAAGTAGCCGACGATGGCCAGCACCGCCATCGCCAGCATCGGCAACCAGGTGAAAGCCATGGCGAGGAAACGACCGCCCGGCATGCCGTTCCGGCGACTCACCGCGAACGCATGCAGGGCCCGGGACGCGACGAACACGGCGCCGAAAGCGTGGATCAGGCGCGCGTCGTAACCGTTGAGTTCCAGACCGCCCAGCAACAACAGCGCCAGGGGCATGTGTTCGGCCGCATTGCCGTGCGCACGCATGCGGCGCAGCATCTCGCTGTCGCCGCCATCGCCCAGTTCGATCTTCTGGCGAAAACGCCAGGCCGCGACGCGTACCGACAACAGCAGCATCAGCAAGACGCAAAGCCCGGTGTAGAACATCGTGACCATGGCGAGTCCTTACTCCGCGATCTCGATGGCGCTGGCGACGATCTGCCATTCGCGCGGCGCGACTGCCTTGCCGCCGGCGTCATCGCTCAGGTGCTTGGCTTCCTTCGCGCTCATCTCGATCGGCGAGAGCACGCCGAAAACGGTCGCGGTGCCCTTCGAATCCTTCGGCACCACGAAAGCATGATCCTTGGTGCGCACGCGCGCGGCCTTGCCGTCGGATTCGATCACCAGCCAGCAGCCTTCCTTCTGGCAGACCTGGGTGATGCGTCCGACGAATTTTCCGGTGCGTTCTCCGGCATCGGGCGCCGATACCGCCGCGCCGATGTCGGTGGCGACGCCATCCGGCATCTTGTCGCCGAAACTGGCGGCGGAAGCCACGGCGGAGACGAGCAGGAGCAGGCAGGAAGCGATCATCTTGTGCATCGGAATGTCCTCAGGCGGCCAGCGGCAGGCCGTGCAGCGCCGCTGTTTCGTGGTGGGTGGAGAATCGTCCCTTGTCGTCGCAGCGCACTTCGGCCATGGCGCAATCGACATCGTGGGTGAAATACAGTCGCACGCCGCGGGCGAGTTTGTCTTCGAGGAATCGCTTCTTCTCGTCGATCAGCATTTCCGGATAGCGGTCGTAGCCCATCGTCACGGGCAGGTGGACCCAGGGCCGGCCGGGGATCAGGTCGGCGCAGAACACCACGCCTTCGCGCCCCTCCGGACCGACGATCTCGGACAGCATCAGTCCGGGCGTATGGCCTTCGCTGTAATGGAAACGCACGCTGTCGCCGAGCGCGACGCTGCGGTCGCCGTGCACGATTTCCAGGCGGCCGCTTTGCTCGAGCAGGGGCGCCAGTTCGGCAATGAAACTCGCGCGGTCGCGCGCATGCGGATGACGGGCGCGCTCCCAGCAGCCGGCGCTGACCACGTAGGTCGCGTTGGGGAAAAGCAGCTGCAACGGCGCATCGGGACGCCACGGCGTCAACAGGCCGCCGGCGTGGTCGAAATGCAGGTGCGAGAGCACGACGACGTCGATGTCCTCGTGCGAAAAACCGGCTTCCCGCAGCGAATCGAGCAGGACATGACGTTCCTCGACCACGCCGAAGCGTTCGCGCAGCTTCGGCTCGAAAAAAGCGCCGATGCCGGTCTCGAACAGCACGCGCTTGCCTGCCAGGCCATCGGCCAGCAAGGCGCGACAGGCGAGCGGGATGCGATTGTCGGCGTCGGGAACGATCCAGCGCTCCCACATCGCGCGCGGCACGTTGCCGAACATGGCGCCGCCATCGAGCTTCTGCGAATTGCCGAGGATCGAATGCAGTTTCATCGCTTTTTCTCCGCTTTGGCCGGAACGACGATGCCCGCGCCGGGCGGGTTGCGCGGATCGGCGCCGGCATGCAGCACGCCGGCGGCGCGGTCCCAGTCCACCGAATGCATCAATACGACGGGGCCGGCGCCATAGGCGAGCCGATGGCCCATCGCTTCCAGCGCCTTCATCACGTCCGGCGCCAGCGCATCCTTCTCCTGGAAGATCGTGTCGGGCAGGTACTGGTGATGGTAACGCGGCAAGGCGACGATCTGGCTGGAGTCCAGTCCCTGCTCGATGCCGAGCACGCCGAGCAGGACGCCGGTGATGATGCGGCTGCCGCCCTTGGCGCCGAGCACGGCCACGCGGTCCTTGCCGATCATGAAGGTCGGCGTCATCGAACTGAGCATGCGCTTGCGCGGCGCGACCGCGTTCGCGTCGTAGCCCATCACGCCGTAGGCATTCGGCGTGCCCGGACGCAGGGCGAAGTCGTCCATCTGGTCGTTGAGCAGGAAGCCGGCGACCACCAGGCCCGAACCGAAGGCCAGGTTCACCGTCTGCGTGGCGGAAACGTAGTTCCCCTCGCCGTCGATGATCGAGTAATGCGTCGTGTTGACGCTGTCCTTCGGCGCCGCGCTGCCCGGCAGCATGTCGCTGGGCGTGGCCTTGTCCATCATGATGCCGGCGCGCAGGCCGGCGGCGTAATCGTCGCTGGTCAGGCGCGCGATCGGCATCGTGGTGAAATCCGGATCGCCGAGGTAAAGGGTGCGGTCGCGGTAGGCGCGGCGCATCGCTTCGACGACGACATGCACGCGATGGGCCTCGTCGAGCTTGGCCAGGTCCCAGCCTTCGAGCACCTGCAGGATCTCCGCCAGCGCAACGCCGCCGGACGAAGGCGGCGGCGAAGTCACGATGTCCCAGTCGCGATACTTGAAGCGGATCGGTTCGCGCTCGACGACGCGATAAGCGTCGAGGTCGGCCTGGGTCCATTCGACGCCATCGGCGCGCATCGCATCGAGCAAGGCCTTGGCCACTTCGCCGCGGTAGAAACCGTCGCTACCGCGCTGCGCGAGCAGCTCGAGCGTATGCGCCAGTTCCGGTTGTTTCAGGATCTCGCCGACCTTGGGCGCATCGCCATCGGCCAGATAGACCGCACGCGTCGAGGCGTATCGTTCCATCACCTCGCGACGTTCGACGTACTGGTCGGAGATGCGCGAATACACCGGGAAACCCTCGCGCGCGATGCGGATCGCCGGCGCCAGCGAAACCGACAGCGGCAGGCGCCCGTACTTTTTCGAAAGGTGCACCAGGCCGGCGGGCAAGCCGGGGATTCCCGCCGAAGCGGCGCCGTTCTCCGCCTTGTCGCGATCGAGCTCGCCCTTGGCATCGAGGTAGAACGCGGGCGTAGCGGACGCCGGCGCGAATTCGCGCGCATCGAGGAACACCTGCTTGCCGGTCTTCGCCTCGTGCAGCAGGAAGAAACCACCGCCGCCGATGCCCGAGCTGACCGGCTCGACGACCGAGAGCGTGGCCGACACGGCGATCGCCGCATCGAAGGCGTTGCCGCCCTTGGCCAGGATCTCGTGCCCGGCTTCGGTCGCCAGCCGATGGGCCGAAGCGATGGCGGCGCCGGGCGGGCGAGTGGACGGCGGCGATTGTTTCGCCGATGCGATCGCCGGCGCCAACAGGACCAGGCCGAGCGACAACAGGATGGTGGCGGCAGCGCGCCACGCCGACGTCAGGGAATGCGCTGGCTTCATGCCGATTGCTCCTGCAGGCGCAACAGTTTCGCGAGCAGCTGCTGCTCGCTCTCCACGTGCGCGGGGTCCTTGTCGATGCACTCGACGGGGCAGACGACGACGCATTGCGGCTCGTCGTGGTGGCCGACGCATTCGGTGCAGCGCGCCGGATCGATCAGGTAGATGGTTTCGCCCTGCGATATCGCTTGGTTCGGGCAGGCCGGCTCGCAGACATCGCAGTTGACGCAAAGCTCGTTGATGCGAAGTGCCATGGGTGCCGCACCGCTCCGGCCGCGTGGCCGGAGCGGCCGCGATGGCTTATTTTACCTCGACGAAGACGTACTTCGCGCCGACCGACTGAACGGCCTCTTTCACGCGATCGCTGTCGGCGGCGTGGCCGATGAACAGCACCTGCGAGCCCTGCAGCGCGTCCATCTTGGCGCCGGAGAAAGCCGCGACGATCAGGTCGGCCATCTTGGCGCTGTCGGGCGAACCGAAGGCCAGCATGTTGCCGGGCAGGACGGTGCGCTGGACGACGGTGGCGACGTTCTCCAACTGGCGGTCGTACTGGCTGCGCTTTTCCGGATCGGCGTCGTCGGGCGTGCTGCTGTTGGCGGGCAGGTAGTACGGATACACCCTGTCGGTGACGCCGCTCTGGTTGCGGGCGACGACCTGCTGCAGGTATTGCTTCCAGGCCGCATCGTCGGTGCCGGTCGGGGCGACCAGCGGCGCTTCGGCGGCGGTTTCCTTCTTCGCGTCGGCTTGCTCGCCTTTGCAGCCGACGAGGCCGGAGAGGGCGAGCAGGAGCGACAGGGCAAGGATCGAACGTGTCATGGCTATGTACCTCTTTACGAAGTGGACCCTCAAGAGCGCGCCCAACGGGCGGCCAGGGCGCTGGCCACCGCAGGGTGCACGAAACCGGAAACATCGCCGCCGAGTCGCGCGATCTCGCGCACCAGCGTCGAAGAAATGAAACTGTGATGTTCCGACGGCGTGAGGAACAAGGTCTCCACGTCAGGAATGAGGTGGCGATTCATGCTCGCCAGCTGGAATTCGTATTCGAAATCGGAAACCGCGCGCAATCCGCGCATCACCACGCCGGCGCCGACCTCGTGCACGAAGCTCGCCAGCAGGGAATCGAAGCCGCGGACCTCGACGTTGCCGATGCCGGCCAGGGCGGTGCGCGCCAGCTCGACCCGCTGCGCCAACGGCAGGGCCGGACCCTTGCCCGGGCTTTCGGCGATACCGACGATGATGCGTTCGAACAGGGACGAGGCGCGCTGGACCAGGTCGACGTGGCCATTGGTGATCGGGTCGAAGGTCCCGGGATATACGGCTACCCGGTTGCGCGCTACGGTCATGCGGTGAAGTCCTGCCCCTGCAATCTCGGGCTAGTGTAACAGCGGGTCAGGCCAATTCCTTGACGTAGAGCGCATGCCGGACTTCGCGCGTTTTGCCTTCTCGATGCAGGCGCCAGCCGGCGGGCAGCGCGAAATCGGCGCCGATCGGCGATTCGACGTGGATCAGCGCGCCGTCCGCCAGATGCGGCTGCAAGGCGCTCGCCACCGCCTGCCAGAGCCCCGCCGAGAACGGCGGATCGAGGAAGGCCAGGTCGAAACGCGCCGTCGCATCGGCCCGACCGAGCCAGGCCAGGGCATCGGCGCATTCGATGCGCGCTTCCGGACACTGCAGGCGCTGCGCCTGTGCCCGCAGCCCGGCGGCCAGGGCCGGATCGCGTTCGAGCATCACCACCTCGGCCGCGCCGCGCGACACGGCCTCGAAACCCAGGGCGCCGGTACCCGCGAACAAGTCGATCGCACGCGCACCCATCACCCTGCCCTGCAGCCAGTTGAACAGGGTTTCCCGCACCCGATCGGGCGTCGGGCGCAGACCGGGACTGTCGGGCACGGGCAGTTTCGAGCCGCGCAGTCGTCCGGCGATGATCCGGACCTGACCAGGCGCCCTGTTCATCGGAGAGTCTCGGGGGCGGGTGCTACCATTTGCGCATTGTCCCAAATCCCCCGATTGATGTTCGACTTCCTGAAGAAAAAGGCCCCGCCGGCCGACGCCAAACCCGACGCCAAGCCCGGCGCGACGCAGGCGCCCGCCCGTTCCGGCTTCAGCCCGGACGACCTGGCCCGTGCCTTCACCGCCAGCCAGGAAGAAAAAGCCGCACGGGCCGAAGCCGAGCGGGCCCAGGCGCGCGAGGCCATCCGCGAAACCGTCGGCAGCAGCCTGCTGGCGCGCAGCTTCGGCGGCCTGTTCTCGCGCAACCCGCGCCTGGACGAC
>CAYWHO010000095.1:0-8001 GCA_964458195.1 uncultured Arenimonas sp. | reverse complement strand
TTTACCTGGTGATGGCCTCGCAGTTCGAATCGCTGCTGCATCCGTTCGTGATCATGTTCAGCGTGCCGCTGGCCATCGTCGGTGCCGTCGGCGCCCTCTGGCTGTCGGGTTCGCCGATCTCCGTGGTCGTGTTCATCGGCCTGATCCTGCTGGTCGGCATCGTGGTGAAGAACGCCATCGTCCTGATCGACAAGGTCAACCAGTTGCGCGAAGAAGGCGTGGCCAAGCGTGAAGCGATTTGCCGCGGCGCCGAGTCGCGACTGCGTCCGATCGTGATGACCACGCTCTGCACCCTGTTCGGTTTCGCCCCGCTGGCTTTCCTCGGCGGCGACGGCGCCGAGGTGCGCGCGCCGATGGCCGTTACCGTGATCGGCGGTTTGGCGGTGTCCACCTTGCTCACCCTGGTGGTGATCCCGATCGTCTACAACCTGCTGGATCGCCGGTCCGATGCGCACTACCTGCGTCGTGGCGAACTGGCTCGCGCCGCGCTGGCCGCTTCCGAGGGCAAGCATCCGTGACCTTGGCCGAGCTCAGCCTGCGTCGGCCGGTGACGGCCGTGATGTTCTTCGTCTCGATGGTCGTCATCGGGCTGATCGCCGCGTTCCGGCTGCCGCTGGAGCAGTTCCCCGAGTTCAACGTGCCGTTCCTGATGGTGAACGTGCCGTACGCCAGTTCCACGCCGCAGGAAGTCGAACGCAGCCTCACGCGTCCGGTGGAAGAGGCGTTGGCGACCTTGCCCGGCATCAAGTCGATGAATTCGCAGAGCCGGCCGGAAGGCGCCAACATCTTCATCGAGTTTTCCGACTGGGATCGCGACGTGGCCGTGGCCGCCAGCGAGGCGCGCGACCGCATCGACGCCATCCGGTCCGACTTGCCGGACGACCTGCAACGCTACTTCGTCTTCAAGTTCTCGCCGACCGACCAGCCGATGATCCGCGTGCGCTTCGCGTCGAACCGCGACCTGCGCAACGAGTACGAGCTGATCGAGCGTGAGGTGCAGCGCCGCATCGAGCGCGTGCCCGGGGTCGCCAAGGTCGAGATCACCGGCGCGTCGCCGAACGAGGTCGAGGTTTCGATCGACCCGGAGCGGCTCGGCGCCCACAACGTCAGTCTCAACGAGCTCGCCGCCAAGCTCGCTTCGGTCAACTTCTCGGTGTCGGCGGGCGAGATCAACGAGGGCAAGCGCCGGCTGCGCGTTCAGCCAGTGGGCGAGATCCGCAATCTGTCCGAGCTGCGCGACCTAGTCCTCAACCAACAGGGACTCAAGCTTTCCGACATCGCCGAAGTGCGGCTGAAGCCGCAGCGCCAGGATTTCGGCCGTCGTCTCGACGGCCGTCCGGCGGTCGGCCTCGACATCTTCCGCGAGCAATCGGCCAACCTGGTCGAGGTTTCGCGGCTGGTGATGCTCGAACTCGAAGCGGTCAAGTCTTCGCCCGAGTTGGCCGGCATCCAGGTGCTGGTATTCGACAACCAGGCCGAGAGCGTCACCGATTCGATCAAGGAGCTGGTGGAGGCCGGCCTCATCGGTTCGCTGCTCTCGCTGCTCGTGCTTTTCTATTTCCTGCGCCATTGGCCGAGTACGCTGATGGTTACCCTGGCCATTCCGATCTGCATCGTGATGACGCTGGGCGCCATGCATTTCCTCGGCATCACCCTGAATATCCTGTCGATGATGGGCCTGTTGCTGGCCATCGGCATGCTGGTCGACAACGCCGTCGTGGTGGTCGAGAGCATCTACCAGTATCGGGAGAAGTACCCCGACGATCCGCGCCGTTGCGCGATCGAGGGCACGCGAGGGGTGCAGCTGGCGATCAGCGGCGGCACCCTGAGCAGCATCATCGTCTTCCTGCCCAACCTGTTCGGCGCCAGCAACCGCATCAGCATCTTCCTGGGCGAGGTGGCTATCACGATCACCATCGCCCTGCTGTGCTCCTGGCTGGTGGCCGTCAGCCTGATCCCGATGATCAGCGCCTATCTGAAGACGCCGCCGGCGGTAACGGCGGAACACGGCTTCATTCCCGCCTTGAGCCGCTGGTACGCGCGTGCGCTGCGCTGGACCCTGGTGCATCGCGGCAAGGGCCTGCTGCTGATCGTTTCGATCATCCTGCTCAGCCTGGTGCCTTTCAAGTTCACCAAGTTCGACATGTTCGGCCAGGACGCCGGCCTGGAGATGGGCTTGTACGTGAACTGGAAGGGCTCCTACAGCCTGGAGCAGATGTCGGACGAGATCGCCAAGGTCGAAGCGCATTTCGAGAAGAACCGTGCGCGTTACCACCTCAAGCAGGTCTACGTGTTCTACGCCGAGCAGGGCTGGGGCGGGTTCCGCCTGACGCTGAACGACGACGTGAAGAATCCCGGCGAGATCCGCGAGCTGATGCGCAAGGAAATGCCGAAGCTCGCCCGTGCCGAGATCGGCTTCCAGAACGATGGCGGAGGCGGAGGTGGGGCCGGCGACAGCGATATCTCCTTCTTCGTCAACGGCGATTCCAGCGAAGCCCTGGTGGAGATCGGCGAAGGCATGGTGCCGGTGCTGTCGCGCCTGCCCGAGCTGCGCGACGTGCGGGTCGATTCCGGCGACGAGAACTCCGAGATCCAGGTCGTGGTCAATCGCGAGCGCGCGGCCAGTTACGGATTCAGCGCGCAGGAAGTGGCGCAGTACATCGGCATCGCGCTGCGCGGAGCCCCTCTGCGTGAATTCCGTCGCGACGATACCGAAGTGCCCGTCACGCTGCGTTTCGCCGGCGCCGAGAAGTTCCATATCGAGAACCTCTCGAACCTGAACCTGCATCGTCGAGACGGCAGCACCGTGCCGTTGCTGTCGATGGTGGACGTGAGCATCCGCAAGGGCGCGTCGCAGATTTCCCGGCAGGACCGCCGTACTTCGCAGAAGATCACTGCCAGCATCGCCGAAGGCAAGACCAAGGACGACGCGCGCAAGGCGGTCGAAGCCTATCTCGCCGGTACCCGGTTGCCGCCGGGCTACAGCTGGAGCTGGGGCCAGACCTTCCAGGAAGACGACCAGGCCGGCGCCCAGATGGGCATCAACATGCTGCTGGCGATCTTCATGATCCTGGTGGTCATGGCGGCCCTGTTCGAGTCGCTGCTGTTCCCGCTGGCGATCCTGAGCAGCATCATCTTCTCCTTCCTCGGCGTGTTCTGGGTTTTCGCCCTGACCGGCACTTCGTTCTCGATCATGGCGATGATCGGCATGCTGGTGTTGATGGGCGTGGTGGTGAACAACGGCATCGTGATGGTCGAACACATCAATGCGCTGCGCCGGAGCGGCATGAGTCGCACCGACGCGCTCGTCGCCGGCAGCCGCGAACGCCTGCGTCCCATCCTGATGACCATGGCCACGGCAATCCTCGGAATGCTGCCGCTGTGCTTCGCCGGCGCGGCGATCGGCGGCGACGGCCCGCCCTATTACCCGATGGCCCGTGCGGTGGCCGGTGGCCTGGCCTTCTCCACCGTGGTGAGCCTGCTGTTCCTGCCGACGATCTACGCGATGCTCGACGACTTGCGCGCCAACACCGTGCGCGTGCTGAAGCGGGCGCGCGACGCGGCGCCGTTCGGACGGCGTCAGGCGCAGGAAACCTGATCCTGCGTCGTCGCACCGAGCGATGCGGCGGCTAGCTCAGGCTGTGGATGCCGTAGCTGAGCGCGACCCAGGCCGCGATCGAAGTGCCGACGTTGGTCAAGGTGAAATTGACGAAGACGCGGGCGAAACGGTTGCGCCACCAGCCGGACGCGCTGCCGGTGTCCTGGCGCAGGTTCAGCATGTCCTGGTAGGTCGGTTTGCGCAGCCAGGCTTCGATGAAGGCGCTGACCATGCCCGAACTCAGGGCCGGGATCAGCGGCGTAACCGGTGAGGCGATGGCCGAAGCCAGGATGCTCAGCGGGTGGCCGCCCGCCGCGATGCAGCCGAGTGCGCCGCCGGCGGCGGTGATCCAGATCCAGTTCCAGACGAGCTTGCCGCCCAACGCGGCGCCGCCTTCGTAATAGCCCCAGCCGAACAGGCCGAGCAGCAAGGTGGCGACGATGAGGGTGAACCACGGGACCTTGCTGGGCTGCGGCAATACGTCGAGTTCTTCGCGCACGCTGGCCGGCGCCTGCCTGCCTTCGCGCAGCGCATCGGCCAGGCCTTTCAAGTGCCCGGCGCCGACGACGGCCAGCACTTCGCGCGGCGCTTGCGTCGCCGTTTCCTCGCGCAGGCGGGCGGCCATGTAGCGGTCGCGTTCGCCGATGATTTTTTCGAACAGGATCGGCGTATCGCGGGCGAACTCGCCGAAGGTCGATTCGAGCATGTCGCCCTGCTTGAGCTTCTCGATCTCGTTCTCTTCCACGTCCTCGTCGACGAAAAGGCTGCCCGCCAGGCCGGCCATCAGCTTGCTGCGACCCCAGAAGCCCAGGCCGTACCAGGCGCGCTTGAGCGTGGTGCCGACGTCGCGGTCGATCAGGTAGAGCGGCAGGCCGCGATCGCGGGCACCGACGGCAGCCGCCTTCAGTTCGGCGCCGGGTTCGACATCGAGTTGCTCGGCCAATCTGCGCTGGTAAGCGGCGAGCGCGAGATTGGCGGCGACCAGGCCGATCTTTCCCTGCCGGATGATCTGGAACAGATCGAGTTTGGCCAGCGCGTCCGGTTCGGTCAGGGCGCGGTGCCGCTGGCTGTCGAGTTCGACGGCTATCGCATCGTAGCGACCGCTGGCGAGCGCGGACTCGACTGCTTCCACCGAAGCCTTGGACACGTGCGCGGTGCCCAGCAAGGTGTACCGCACGCCCTCGCGTTCGACGATGGCGTGCGGCTGGTCAGCGAGGAAGGAGTCGATCGTCATGGCAGGAGTCGTTGTCGAATCGTCGCGAGCGACGGCAATTCAGCTGCGCGCAGGCAACCGGGGCGGAATGGAAGCGATGGGGATGGCGAATGCCGTTGGCAGCGGAAGTGCAGGGCGTCGCGCGTTCGCGAAATTTGCTCAATCGCGGTACCGCTTGAGCAGATCCTGGTAGGCATCGATACGGCGGTCGCGCAGGAAAGGCCAGATGCGCCGCACGTGTTCGCTGCGGGCGAGGTCGACTTCCTGCATGAGGATTTCCGGCTCGTCGGTATTCGCCTGCGCAAGCATCTCGCCTTGCGGGCCCAGCACATGGCTCGTGCCCCAGAAACGGATGCCGGAAGCGCCGAGCGGCGAAGGTTCGTGACCGACGCGATTGCAGCTGAGCACCGGCAGGCCGTTCGCGACCGCGTGACCGCGATGGCTCAGGACCCAGGCGTCGCGTTGGCGATCCTTCTCGTCCTGGCGGTCGTTCGGATCCCAGCCGATCGCGGTGGGATACAGCAGCAGCTCGGCGCCGGCGAGCGCCATCAGTCGCGCGCCCTCCGGGTACCACTGATCCCAGCAGACGAGCACGCCGAGGCGGCCGACGCTGGTGTCGATCGGCGTGAAGCCGAGGTCGCCGGGCGTGAAATAGAATTTCTCGTAGAAGCCCGGATCGTCCGGGATGTGCATCTTGCGGTATTTGCCGGCGAGCGAGCCGTCCTTTTCGATCACGACAGCGGTGTTGTGGTATAGGCCAGCGGCGCGACGCTCGAACAGGGAACCGACGATGACGACGCCGTGCTTGCGCGCGAGGGCGCCGAGCCGTTCCGTGCTTGGGCCGGGAATGGCCTCGGCCTGGTCGAATTCGGCCACGCTCTCGTGCTGGCAGAAATAGGCGCCGTTGTGCAGTTCCTGCAGCAGGACCAACTTGGCGCCGCGTCGCGCGGCTTCCGCCACGCGCTGCTCGATGATCGAAAGATTGGCATCGGCGCTGCCGTGATCCGTTTCCTGGATCAGCGCGACGGGCAGGGTTTTCTTGCTCATGCGACGAGGCCTTCGGGAAGTTGCATCGTGATGCAATGCAGGCTGCCGTTCTGCCAGATCAGCGGACGGCAGGCAATGGCGACGATCTCGCGATCGGGGAATGCGCGGCGCAGCACGTCGACCGCGGCAGAATCGGCCGCATCGCCGTAGGCCGGCATCAGGACCGCGCCGTTGACGATCAGGAAATTGGCGTAGGACGCAGCCAATCGGCGGCCTTCATCGAGGATGGGCTTGGCCCACGGCAGTTCGAAAAGCCGATAGGGCTTGCCATCGCGCGTGCGGAAAGCCGCGAGTTCCGCGGCCATCGCCTGCAGTTCGGCGTAGTGGCTGTCGTCCGGATCCTGGCAGCCCTGGTAGACGATGGCATCGGGGCCGGCGAAACGCGCCAGCGTATCGATATGGGCGTCGGTGTCGTCGCCTTCCAGATAGCCGTGATCGAGCCAGAGCGTGCGGTCCTGGCGCAGCCAGTGTTGAAGCTTCGCGGTGATTTCTTCGCGACTCGAATCGGGATGGCGTTCGTGCAGGCAGTGCCAGGTCGAGAGCAGGCTGCCTTCGCCATCGGTCTCGATACCGCCGCCTTCCAGTGCGAAATCGATGCGCTCGCGCTCGGCCCGTTGGAACAGGCCGCGCGCATGCAGGTCGGACACGATGCGATCGTCCAGGCCGGCCTCGAACTTCCCGCCCCAGGCGGTGAAGTGGAAGTCGAGCAGGCGGAAGCCATCGGAACCGCGCAAGCTGATGGGTCCGGAATCGCGCAACCAGGTGTCGTTGTAGGACAGGGTCTCGAAACGGATCTTCGCCAGGTTCACGCCCGCTTTGGACAGCAAGGACTCGACATGCGTGCGCAGGGTCGCGTCCTGGACGCAGACGACCGCCCGCTCAAAACGGGCGATCGCCGCGATCAGCGCGACATAGGTGGTTTCGACTTCGGTCAGCCGCTCGGCCCAGTCCGTGCCGGCATGCGGCCAAGCGATCAGAACGGCGGACTGGGGTTCCCATTCCGCCGGGAAGCGCAGGGATTCGGACATCGATTACTGGCGAACCGGGGCAGGACCCATCTCGGTCGGACTGGCCTTGACCTGCACGGCGTCCACGACATGGTTGTACTCGAAGTACACGTTGAAGGCCGGGTACATCCAGCGCGTGATGGGCGGATTGTTCTTGCGCGGGCCCGGGCCGCCGACCGGCTCGAACTTGCGCTGCGGCGGGCCGAAACGCGCTTCCACCTGGGCCATCGTGGCGCCGCGTGGCGGCATGTCGGCACGTTCGCTCTGTACGCGATCGACGAGCAGGGTATCGGCCTGGATGGCGAGGCTGCCCAGCAGGCCGGCCGAAATCGCCAGGAGAAGGGTCATACGCTTCATTGGGTGTGCTCCGCTAGGCGGGATGTCCCGCGCGAGGATTCTTGCAAATCGGGGCGAGCTTGACCAATCGCCAGTGGCCGGAAGCGGCCCGGCGGTTCAGCGGAAGTTTCGTCGCGGACAAACGAAAGACGCCGGCTTGCGCCGGCGTCCTCGACCTCGTTCCGCGGCGGTCGCGCTTAGCGCTGACGAGCCTTGAAACGCGGGTTGGACTTGCAGATCACGAAGACCTTGCCGCGACGGCGGACGACCTTGCAGTCGCGATGGCGGGTCTTCGCCGACTTGAGGGACGACAGGACTTTCATGGTGGATTCCTAGGAACGGTTCAACAAAGAAGCGAGATTATAGCCGGCTCAAAGAGCGCTTGCAATACAAGTACTTGGGGTTTCGACTCAGGGACTTAGCGCAGGTAGGCCTGGGTCAGGGAATTGAGATGGACCCGTTCCTCGTCCCGCAGGAACGGCGAGACCAGCATCATGACCTGGACGATCCCGAGCCGGATGGCCTCCTGCTCGTCCTTGTCGCCACGGACCGAGGCGTAGTTCAGCCAGAAGGTGGCCAGGACCAGGATATTGGTGGCCGTCGCCTCGATCTCGGTGGCCGAGGCCCTCATCACTCCCGCCTGGACCAGGCCACGCATCACCATGGTGGCGTTGCCGGCCGCGCGCTTAAGGATTCGGGAAAAGCGCAGGCGCAGGTGCCGGTTGCGGCTGAGGATGTCCACCAGATCGCGGTAAAGGAAGCGATATTCCCAGATGCACTCGAACACCAGGTGCAACTGC
>CAYWHO010000094.1:0-8180 GCA_964458195.1 uncultured Arenimonas sp. | reverse complement strand
CGACCGCCAGCGATGCCGATGGCGATGCCCTGACCTTCGCGCTGCTGCAGTCGCCCGACGGCATGAGCATCAATGCGGCCACCGGCGTCATTGCCTGGACGCCGGCCACGACCGGCACGGTCACCGTGCAGTTGCGGGTGGACGATGGTCGAGGCGCCGCCGCGCTGCAGACGTACACGCTCGTCGTGCAGGAAGCCGGTGCAGGCGAGGTCGATCATCGCCCTGTGCTGCTGTCGCCGCCATTCGGTTTTGCAAAGGCGGGGCAAACCTACCGCGAAGTCCTGCAAGTCGCCGATGCCGATGGGGAGGCGTTGTCCTATTCGCTGCTGTCGGGACCGCAGGACGCGGTAGTGGATGCAAGCAGCGGCGAGTTCGCGTGGACGCCGATATCGGCTGGGACGGTCAATATCCTCGTGCGTGCGCAGGCAGGCAATAGCTATACCGATATCGGTTGGACCCTGCAGGTCGCGCCGGCGGAAAAACCGCTCGAAGTGCGGGTGCAGGTAACGCCGGAGCGGGTGGCTCCCGGTGGTGCCATAGCGGTGCAAGTCGCCTTTGAAGGCGCGGGATCGCGACCGGTGCTTGAAGCCGACATCAATGGCGCGCCGCTGACGCTCGACGACGACGGCACCACGACACTGGCCGCGCCGACGACGCCCGGTCACTATCTGGTGACGGTCCAGGTGAATGATGGCGTGTCGCTCGCCAGCGACGTCAGCGACCTGTACATCGCCGACCCCTCCGACCAAACGCCACCGACGGTGCAACTGATCTCGCCGGCGACCGATGCCAGGATCACGGCGCCGACCGCGGTGCAGGGTTCGGTGGTCGGCAGCGACGTGGCGCGCTGGACGCTGTCGCTCTACGACAGGGCGAGCGGTAGCTCGCTACCTATCGCCGAGGGTCATGGCGCGGCGGGTCCGGGTTCGCTGGGTACGCTCGATCCGACGCTGCTGATGAACGGGTTCCACACGCTCATGCTGCGTGCCTGGGATAACGGCGGCAACGAAGCCAGCACGTCGCGGGCGGTGCTGATCGAAGGCGACATGAAGATCGGCCATTTCTCGGTCAGCTTCGAAGATGCCTCCGTGCCGATGGCAGGCTTCCCGCTGCGCGTCACCCGCACCTACGACACCCGGCAACGCCAGCAGCGCCTGGACTTCGGCTATGGCTGGAGCGTGGATTACCAGAACATCCGGGTGACCGAGTCGCGTACCCCGGGCTATTCCTGGACCTTGCTGCAGGAACGCAACGGCTACTTCGGCAACTGGTGCGTGCGTCCCAACGGCGATCCCATCGTCGCGGTGACGGCGCCCGACGGAAAGTTGCTGAAGTTCCGTGCCAAGGCGTCACCGGAATGCCAGTTCCTCACGCCGCAGACCGATGTTCGCCTGGTATTCGAAGCGTTGCCGGGGACAGACGCGCAGCTGGTGCAGGAAGACTATGAAACCCTGCGCCTCGCGTCGGTGGCCGGTTCGGGCGTCTACAACCTCATCGATCTCAGCAATCCACAACTTGCGCCGGCCGACCCGAGCCACTATCGGCTCAAGCTGCCGGACGGTACCGTCTATTCCTTGCAGCAGGGCTTGGGCATTACCCGACTGGCAGAACCGGATGGCAATGAACTTACGTTCAACCGCGACGGCGTCTTCCACTCGCGCGGCGCCGAGCTTCGCTTCCTGCGCGACGGCCAAGGCCGGATCGACGAGATCCGCTTGCCGGAGGGTGGACGACGCCACTACACCTATACCAGTGCGGGCGACCTGGAGATGGTAGCCGACGAAATCGGTGGCATTACCTCCTTCGCCTACGCCCCGGCCGCGCCCCACTACCTGCGCGACATCGTCGATCCGCGCGGCGTACGCGTATCGCGCAACGAATACGATGCCGAGGGCAGGTTGGTGGCGACGATCGATGCCGATGGGAATCGGATCGAATACACGCACAACCTCGCCGGTCGCATCGAGATCGTCAAGGACAGGCGCGGCAATGCTTCGATCCATGCCTACGACGAACAAGGACGGGTGACGGCGGAATCCAACGCCCTGGGCGAGACCACCTTGCACAGCTACGACGCCTTCGGGAACGAGCTCAGCACCACCGATCCGCTCGGGCACACCACTTCGCGCGTGTTCGACGCCCGCGGTAACGTCCTGCGCGAGACCGATCCGCTGGGCCAGGTCACGCTGCGCACCTATAGCCCGACCAACCAGCTGCTGACGCAGACCGATCCCCTGGGGCGTGTCGTGTCGACCAATACCTACCACGCCTACAACGGCAAACTGGTGTCGACGCGGAACGCGGCAGGCGAGACGAGTTCGTTCGAGTACGATAGCGGCCTGTTCAGCAACGGTACCGGCGAGCTGATCGCCGTCGTCGATGGCGAAGATGCCATCACGCGTTACGAGGTCAACCAGTTCGGCCATCGCAACTACGAGTACGATGCCCTCGACATCGAAACCGTGCATGTCATCGACCTGCAAGGTCGCGAGCGCGCGATGCATACGGAGCGCAGCCTGGCCGACGGCACTCGCCAGACCCTCTACACGCGTTACGAACTCGACGGCAAGGGGCGCATCGTCGCCACCATCCATCCCGACGGCAGCCGCACGACGACCGAATACGACGGTAACGACAAACCGGTGAAGACCTGCGATGCGCTGAATCGGTGCACCCTGCAGCATTACAACGCACGCGGCGAGCTCGATCGCACCACTTATGCCGATGGCACGTTCGAGGAAACGAGCTACGATGAAAACGGCAATGTGCTCGCCCGGCGCGATCGCGGCGGACGCACGACCAGGATGGCATACGACGCGGCCAACCGCCTGGTCGAAACGATCCTGCCCGATGCCACGCCGGAGACCGATGCCGACAATCCCCGGACGCGGAACGAGTACGACGCTGCCGGACGCATGATCGCGTCGATCAATGAACTGGGCCGGCGTACCGAGTACGGCTATGATGCGGTCGGCCGCCGTATCTGGGTAAAGGATGCGCTGGGCCATCTCACCACCACCGATTACGATGCCGCTGGTCAGCGCACGGCTGTTACCGACGCTCTCGGACGTACGACACGCTTCGTCTACGACCTTGCGGGGCGCCTTGTCGAGACCGTTTACGCGGATGACACGCCGGCGAGCGCCGACGACAACCCGCGGACGAAAGTCGCCTATGATCGCGCGGGTCGCAAGCGAGCGGAAACCGACGAACTCGGCCGGATCCGACGCTTCATCTACGACAAGCTCGGTCGCCTGCTGGCTGTCGTGCTGCCGGATCCGGCAACCGGCGAGAATCCCGAACTGGTCAAGGGACAGTCGCCCGCAGCCGGCACCCTGACCACGCGCTACACTTACGACGAGGTCGGCAACAAGATCTCGCAGACCGATGCGCTGGGGCGGGTGACGCGTTGGGACTACGACGCGATGGGTCGCCAGGTGAAGCGCGCCCTGCCGCTGGGCCAGTCGGAGACGATGGCCTACGATGCGGCCGGCCAGCTGGTCGCCAAGACCGATTTCAACGGCGTGACCACGCGTTACAGCTACGATCTGGCGGGGCGCCTGGCGGGCGTGGATCACGCCTTGGATGCGGATGTGATCACCACCTACACGGACTCGGGCCAACGCGAGTCGGTCACCGACGGCCAGGGCACGACGATCTATCGCTACACGCCGCGCGACCAGCTGCAGAGCGTGAGCACGCCCGACGGCAATACCCTCGTGTACGAGTACGATGCGGCGGGCAACAAGACCGCCCTGCACAGTCCGGCGCTGGACCAGGCCTTCGCCTACGACGCCCTCGACCGCCTGAGCGAAGTGAACAGCCGGGTGCTGGGCGGTCCGGTACGCACGGTGCGCTACGGCTATGATGCGGTGGGCAACCGCACCACGCTCGAGCAGGCCAATGGGGTGAGCAGCACGACCACCTACGATCAGCGCAATCGTCTGAAGCAGCTGCTGACGCGTACGGCGGCGGGGTTGCTGTTGTTCGGCGCCACCTACGAGGTCGACGCCAGCGGGGCGCGGACGGCCATCGCCGAGTTCGACGCCAGCGGCCCGACGCGTAGCGTGAGCTACGCCTACGACGGCACGAAGCGGCTGGTGGCCGAGACGATCGCCCGGCCGGGCCAGGCCGATCGCACGACGCGCTACGTCTACGACGCGGTGGGCAATCGCCTGGCCAGGACGGTCAGCGACGGCCCGGGCACCACGTACGCGGTCGATGCCAACGACCGCCTGATCACCGAGACGAGCGGCGGCGTCACCACGCTGTACACCTACGATGCCAACGGCAACACCACCGGCAAGGCCAAGCCGGGCGAGTGGACCCGCTACGGTTACGACGAAGCAAACCGCCTGGTCGGCACCACGACTTCGGCGGGCGCCAGCCTGGCCACGGGCTACAACGCCGACGGGATTCGGAACCGGGAGACGGCCAACGGCCAGACGACGACCTGGCTGATCGACCCGAACCGCGACTACGCGCAGACGCTGGAGGCCTACACGGGCAATCAGCTACGCACGGCGTGGGTGTACGGCAATGAACTGCTCAGCCAGGCCAGCGTCCAGGGTGGCGGGCTACACGAGCGCAGCCTGCACACCGACGGGATGGGTAGCGTGCGGCAGGCCACCGACTACGCCGGGCAGCTGACCGACGCGTTCGAATACGACGCCTTCGGCAACGAACTGACGCGCACCGGCAACACCGACATCGACCACCGCTACCGCGGCGAGCAGCTCGATCCCAACACCGGGTTCTACAACCTCCGGGCGAGGTGGTATGACGCGAGTAGCGGGCGATTCGCCACGCAGGACACGTGGGCGGGC
Organism: uncultured Arenimonas sp.; assembly: GCA_964458195.1. Lineage (GTDB taxonomy): Bacteria > Pseudomonadota > Gammaproteobacteria > Xanthomonadales > Xanthomonadaceae > Arenimonas. Next base: position 3,354 of record CAYWHO010000094.1, on the reverse strand, counting down.
AACGGCAACGACCCGATCAGCCTGCACAAGTACCTGTACGCCAACGCGGAGCCGGTGCGCCATCTCGATCCGAGCGGTCACGCTACGCTGGCAGAAGTATCAAGAGCGCCAATCATTCAGATGAATCTCAGCAACTTGAGCACCATAACGTTCAACACCGCGCGCGTCGCCGCAAACGATGCGCTATGGACTGGCGTCGGCGGTAATACCGGACTGCTAACCGCCCTCGCGTTGGCGGCAGCCGCCAACGAAGTGGATCGCTTCCTCGGCGTGCCGGTGATAGTGTTCGGAAGAGAGTTTCCGGAACACGCGCTTCACATCGGTGAGGCGCAGATTGGGCTAGGGTCCAACTTTAGGCCGATTTCGCCTGCACTTAACAGGTTCCCTGTATGGCCAAGAGGTTGGTACAACAGCACGTCCGAGTGCGGGAAGAATGCGAGGGCAAGATCGGGCGGCGTGGCGGCGTGTGACGAGTTCCCGTTCGCATCGACACGTCAAGGCGGACCAGTGAACTACGCTATGTGGGGAGTTTCTCTCCAGCTGTTGAGTCTTGCAGAATCGAGCAGATCCGGAAACTTTATCGACAGCTTCTACAGAGGTGCTTTTATTTCGCCCGATGGATTCTCGAAGCAATCAAGATTCCTTGCGATGGGGATTCCTGGCGCGAGAAGCTTTTACACAGATAGTGTTGGTGCAGTTCATTACTTTGAAGGGGCTGGGCCATGACAATACTTGAAGACATTGAAGGGCTAGCGACTATTGCTAATCCCATGGGTGCGGCAAGTGCGCCTGGGGGGGCAACATTGGAACAAATAGAAGAACTCGTTCGCGTGGCTGGGAACATTCCTGCTGAGATAAAGCGGTTACTGCTTTGGCGAAATGGAAGTCCGAGTGACTTGTGGCTCGGAGAAGGTCTATGGTTTCTGCTTTCGGCAAGCGATATTGGAGCGTGCCTTTCAGACTGGAGATCGAAGAGAAGCTGGCACTTGGTTGCGGAGAAAGGTGCCGTCGTGAGCGATCAATGGCCCGAGAATTGGGTTCCCTTTGCTACCTGGAATGGCGACATTTTCGCTGTGCTGGACTCCAGCGCAGGTTCGACAGGATCTGTCGTTGGGGTAGACATCGAGGGTGGGCGAGTTAGCCGGTGGACAGAGACGCTCGATGACTTTCTCGCGCTTGTCCGGAACGCGCTAGCGCATGGTAGCTCATTAGATGTCGACGAATTGATGGGGTACAACTATTGACATGGTAGATCGGGTTATACCCCTGTTCCTACGGGCGATGGGCCCAAAAACACCTCAGTCTGGCGCAGAGGAAACGCAATGGAAAGGCTATTCCGCGCCCATGTTTCGAAGTTCTTCAAGCGAGCAGCGTGCGAGTTCCAAAAATTTGAATTTCGCAAATTGGACGCTGATGCGGCTGCGGAGTACGCGCAAACTCCAGTTGCCGCACTGATAAATTCGCAGAGCGCAACAGACTATTTTTTTGTCGTAGCGCCATTTGGATCAAGTCCTGGAAGAGTATTGGTTGAACTTGGGTGGAAACTAAAGTCTGAGAAGGTGTTTCCAGCAGTAAACGTAGCGCGCGCCCTGGAGGCGCGAGGGCTGGCGACGGGGGAGATTGACTGGATGTGCAAGTCGTTTGCGTCGCGACTTGCGCTACTCTGCAATCGAGGCTCTAGTGAGGTGGTATGGGACATGTTCTCTCCCGAAGTTTGGGACGAGGCCTTAGAGTCTTTTGGTGATTACTCCAGGCGAACGGCGTTTAGCAGTAGCGACGAGGCTCTGAGAGTAATTTCAAGCGGCGAGTTCAACGAACAGTATGCCGCGCGTCAGGTCGAACTGGTGTGCGGCGACATTCTTATGTGCATGAAGCGGTTCGGCCTGCCATTTTTGCGTCGCGCTGCTGGCCATCGCGGTGACGAGCTGTCTTTTAGTTCGTAGGCGCTGAGTAGCAGGAAAGGGGTCAGCAGGAAAGGGGCCAGGTTCACTTCAATGAGTGCACCTAGCTCTGTTTCTAGTCGCGCGTTGGCTACGACGAAGAAAATCGCCTGGTCAGCGCCACGACCTCGGCCGACGCAAGCCTCGCTTGGGCCAGTCGGAGACGATGGCCTACGATGCGGCCGGCCAGCTGGTCGCCAAGACCGATTTCAACGGCGTGACCACGCGTTACAGCTACGATCTGGCGGGGCGCCTGGCGGGCGTGGATCACGCCTTGGATGCGGATGTGATCACCACCTACACGGACTCGGGCCAACGCGAGTCGGTCACCGACGGCCAGGGCACGACGATCTATCGCTACACGCCGCGCGACCAGCTGCAGAGCGTGAGCACGCCCGACGGCAATACCCTCGTGTACGAGTACGATGCGGCGGACAACAAGACCGCCCTGCACAGCCCGGCGCTGGACCAGGCCTTCGCCTACGACGAACTCGACCGCCTGAGCGAAGTGAACAGCCGGGTGCTGGGCGGCGCGGTACGCACGGTGCGCTATGGTTATGACGCAGTGGGCAACCGCACCACGCTCGAGCAGGCCAACGGGGTGATCACCACGACCACCTACGACCATCGCAATCGTCTGAAGCAGCTGCTGACGCGAACGGCGGCGGGGGTGCTGTTGTTCGGCGCCACCTACGAGGTCGACGCCAGCGGGGCGCGGACGGCCATCGCCGAGTTCGACGCCAGCGGCCCGACGCGTAGCGTGAGCTACGCCTACGACGGCACGAAGCGGCTGGTGGCCGAGACGATCGCCCGGCCGGGCCAGGCCGATCGCACGACGCGCTACGTCTACGACGCGGTGGGCAATCGCCTGGCCAGGACGGTCAGCGACGGCCCGGGCACCACGTACGCGGTCGATGCCAACGATCGCCTGATCAGCGAGACCACGGGCGGCATCACCACGCTGTACACCTACGACGCCAACGGCAACACCACCGGCAAGGCGAAGCCGGGCGAGTGGACACGCTATGGTTACGACGAAGAAAACCGCCTGGTCAGCACCACGACCTCGGCGGGCGCCAGTCTCGCCACGGGGTACAACGCCGACGGGATTCGGAACCGGGAGACGGCCAACGGCCAGACGACGACCTGGCTGATCGACCCGAACCGCGACTACGCGCAGACGCTGGAGGCCAGTCGCAACGGAACGCTCGCTACCGTCTGGATCTACGGCAACGAGCTGTTGGCGCAGTCGAACGCGGGCCTGCACGAGACGCACCTGCACACGGACGGGCTAGGCAGCGTGCGGCAGGCGAGCGAGGCCAATGGCTCAGTCACTGACAGCTTCGAGTACGACGCCTTCGGCAACGAACTGGCGCGCACCGGCACCACCGCCATTGACCACCGGTACCGCAGC
>CAYWHO010000093.1:0-8195 GCA_964458195.1 uncultured Arenimonas sp. | reverse complement strand
TGCCCGAGTAGAAATCGACGTTCGGGTAGAGCTTGCGCTGAATGAAGTAATCGTCCTTCAGCGCAGCCTCTTCCAGGCGCATCGCCACTTCCAGCAGCGGATCGTTCACGCCGAGGTCGGCCAGCACCTTGTGGCACATCTCGCGAATGATGGTCGCGCGCGGATCGAAGTTCTTGTAGACGCGGTGGCCGAAGCCCATGAGGCGGAAGCCGGATTCCTTGTCCTTCGCCTTCACGATCGCCTTGCCCACGTCCTCGGGGCGGCCTATTTCGTTGAGCATCTGCAGCACGGCTTCGTTGGCGCCGCCGTGCGCCGGGCCCCAGAGCGCGGCCACGCCAGCGGCGACGCAGACGTAGGGATTGGCGCCGGTGGAGCCGACCAGGCGCACGGTCGAGGTCGAGGCGTTCTGCTCGTGGTCGGCGTGCAGGATGAACAGCAGGTCCAGCGCCTTGGCGGCGACCGGACTGAGTTCCAGCGGTTCGCTCGGCACTTCGAACATCATGTGCAGGAAGCGATCGACGTATTCGAGGCTGTTGCGCGGATAACGGATGGGCCAGCCGATCGAATAGCGGTGGCAGGCGGCGGCGATCGTCGGCACCTTGGCCAGCAGGCGGATGGCGGCGAGACGACGCTGCTCCGGATCTTCCAGGTTGAGGTCGCCATGGTAGAAGGCGGCGAGCGAACCGAGCATGCCGGTGAGCATCGCCATCGGATGGGCGTCGTGGCGGAACCCGTACAGGAAGGTGCGGAAGGCCTCGTGCATCATCGTGTGATGCGTGACCTCGTGCTCGAACTTGGCGAATTCGTCCTTGCCCGGCAGCTCGCCGTTCATCAGCAGGTAGCTGACTTCGAGGAAGCTGGAGTGCTTGGCCAGTTGTTCGATCGGGTAACCGCGGTACATCAGCACGCCGGCGTCGCCGTCGATGTAGGTGATGGCGCTGCGGCAGCTCGCCGTCGACATGAAGCCCGGGTCGTAGGTGAACTGCCCGGTCTCCTTGTAGAGCTTGCCGATGTCGATGCACGGCGGGCCCAGCGTGCCGCTGTGGACGGGCAGTTCGACGTTCTTGTCGCCGGCGTTCAACATCACGCTCTTGTTCGCAGTCACGGCAGGCTCCTTGCAATCGGGCGGGCCGGATCGCGGCGCCGCTGGGATCGTCCAGTCGCTGGGCCGGAAGGCCGCAGCCAAGCAGGAATTATCGCACAGCCGAATTAGGCGAGTGAGTCTAGAAACCGCGAAGAACGGGGCGCGGAAACGACGACGGCCGCCGAGGCGGCCGTCGCTGCTGCGTTGGCGTGCGGGTCGCCCCGCGAACGCTTACTTCGCGTAGCGCTTGCGGAACTTGTCGACGCGGCCGCCGGTGTCGACGACCTTCTGCTTGCCCGTGTAGAACGGGTGCGAGGCCGAGGAAATTTCCACCTTGATCAGCGGATATTCCTTGCCGTCTTCCCACTTCACGGTCTCCTTGCTGGCCAGCGTGGAGCGGGTCAGGATGGCGAAGTTGGCGGTGACGTCCTGGAACACGACGTCGCGGTAGTTCGGATGGATATCGGCTTTCATGGGAAAGGCCCGGGAATCTTTGGGGAAAGACGACCATTCTAGCGGGCGAGGCCCGGCGGGCGCAAGCCGCGGGGCGATCAGACCCCGAGGGCCGACCGGATCCTGGCCTCGAACGCGGCCTGGTCGTAGCCCAGGGCGATGCGGGCATTGGCGGCCTGGCCGTTGCGGCCGGCCCAGTCCACCACGGTGGCGCCGCGCGACAGCCGACCCTCGGTTTCCACCGCTACGTGCCGGGTTTCGGCCCGGATCACGCCCTCCGGCGCCAGGGCGACGGCCATCGCCAGCGCATCGGCGGAATGCCAGTTCGAGCCCCTTTTCCCTTCGGACCATGCCCGGGTTTTCAGGGAAATGGCGTCGTAGAAACGCGCCCGGTGGTCGCCACGCGCCAGCCAGTCGATGAAATCGGCGTGCGGGAACCCGTGCCGCAGCACGGCCTCCCAGTCCGCCAGGTCGAATTGCGGGAAGGCGCGGAACACCACCGCGGCGGCTTCCGGATCGAAGCCGATGTTGAATTCCGCCGGCACCGAGGTATTGCCCTGCCCCGTCACGGCGCCGCCCATGATCACCAGGCGCCCAACATGTTTCGGAAGCTCGGGATCCAGGCGCACCGCCAATGCGAGATTGGTCAGGGGCCCGAGCGCGACCAGCAGTAGCTTGCCGGAGTGTTCGCGCGCGATCCGGATGATCGCCAGCGCCGCATGTTCCGGTGCGGGCCGCTTGGCCGAGGGCGTGTAGCCGGTGTCGCCGAAACCATCGAGTCCATGCACATAGGCCGCGTCTTCGGCTTCATGCACCAGCGGCACCGGGCAACCGGCGAACACCGGCACGTCGACGCCCGCCACTTCGCAGAGCTTCAGCGCGTTGGCGACCGTGTGGCGCAAGCCGACGTTGCCGGCAGCGATGCTCAGACCGACGACGCGATGGCGCGCATCGTCGAAAGCCATCAGCAGGGCCAGCGCATCGTCCACGCCGGGGTCGGTATCGATCAGCAGGGGAATCTTCTCGCTCACGGGCTCTCCATGAATTGTCTGTTCAAGCGCCGGCGAAGCGGGCCGCGCCGCCCACCCAGCGTTCGACGATACGCTCAGCCAACTGCGGGTACTCGTCGAGCAGGGACTGCGCGGCGCGCTGCACCTGCGGCAGCAGGGCGGCATCGCGACTGAGGTCGGCGACCCGGAACCCGGCGATGCCGGTCTGGCGCGTACCGAGCAGTTCGCCTGGTCCGCGAAGTTCCAGATCCTTTTCGGCGATGACGAAACCGTCGTTGGTCGCGCGCATCACTTCCAGACGCTCGCGCGCCATGCCCGACAGAGGCGGTTTGTACAGAAGCACGCAACTGGAAGCCTGCGCGCCGCGACCGACGCGGCCGCGCAGCTGGTGCAGTTGCGCCAGACCGAGGCGCTCGGCGTTCTCGATCAGCATCAGGCTCGCGTTGGGAACATCCACGCCCACTTCGATCACCGTCGTCGCCACCAGCAGTTGCAGCTCGCCGGCCTTGAAACGCTGCATCACCGACTGCTTCTCCACCGGCTTCAGGCGGCCGTGCAACAGGCCGATGCGCAGTCCGGGCAGGGCCGACTGCAGGGTCTCGAACGTGGACTGCGCAGCCTGCGCCTCGACCTGTTCGCTGTCCTCGATCAGGGGACAGACCCAGTAAACCTGCCGTCCCTCGGCGCAGGCCGCCCGGATGCGCTCGACCACCTCGCCGCGGCGCTCGGCGCTAACCACGACCGTCGTCACCGGCGTGCGCCCGGGCGGCATTTCGTCGATCACCGAAACGTCGAGGTCGGCGTAGGCCGACATCGCCAGCGTGCGCGGAATGGGCGTGGCCGTCATCACCAGCTGGTGCGGAATCTTGTCGCCGTCGCGCCCCTTGTCGCTCAGGGCCAGGCGCTGGTGCACGCCGAAGCGATGCTGCTCATCCACGATGGCCAGGGCGAGATCCTTGAACGCGACGCCCTCCTGCATCAGCGCATGCGTACCGATCACGACCTGGGCCGCGCCCGAGGCGATATCGGCCAGCACCACGGCCCGCGCCTTGCCCGAAACCTTGCCCGCCAACCAGACCACGCGCACGCCCAGCGGTTCGAGCCAGGCGCGGAAATTCGCCAGGTGCTGTTCGGCCAGCAACTCCGTCGGCGCCATCAGGGCCACCTGCTTGCCGGCATCGACCGCCGCCAGCGCGGCCAGCGCCGCGACCACGGTCTTGCCGCTGCCGACATCGCCCTGCACCAACCGCAGCATCGGTTCGTTCTGGCGCAGATCGCCGGAGACTTCCGCGAACACGCGCTCCTGCGCACCGGTCAACGAATACGGCAGCTGTCGGCGCAGGCTCCGCACCAGCTCGCCCCCGCCGCGCAAGGGCACGGCGCCGTGCGCGCGCAGCGCGATGCGCTGGCGACGAAGGCTCAAGTGATGCGCCAGCAATTCCTCCAGCGCCAGGCGCTGCAAGGCCGGGTGCAGACCGTTGGTGAACAGCGCCACGTCGGCCTCCGGCGGCGGGCGATGCGCAAGCAGCAAGGCCTCGCGCAGCGAAGGCAGGCCCATCGATTCCCGCAACGAGGCCGGCAGCAACTCCAGCGACTCGGCCGGCGGCAGGCGCCGCAGGGCCTCGGCGATGATCCTGGCAAGCGACTGCGGCCCGATGCCCTCCACCGCCGGATACACCGGATCGAGCGAATCGCGCAGGGCGCCGTCGTCGTTCTCGCCAAGGAAGCGATAGCTCGGATGCACCATTTCCAGACCGTGCGCGCCCGGGCGGGCGTCGCCGTAGCAGCGCACGCGTCGGCCGGGGGCGAATTGCGCCGCCTGGCTGCGATTGAAATGGAAGAAGCGCAGGGTCAACGTCGCGCGGGAATCGTCGTCGATCGCCACGCGCAGCGACGGGCGGTAACGGAATCCGCGTTCCACCGCGCTCACGCGTCCTTCCACCTGTGCGGTGGCGCCGGGGCGAAGATCGCGGATGGCGACGATGCGGGTACGATCCTCGTAGCGCAAGGGAAGATGCAGCCAAAGATCCTGCAGGCTCAACAGCCCGCGCGCGGCCAGCTTTTCCGCCACGGCCGGTCCGACGCCGGGCAGACTGCCGACCGCAGCCTCACCCACTGGCGACAGTGAAGTCCCGGTCGATGCGGATGCGGCCCCGGCCACTCAGTCGAACGAAAGGATGGCGTCGATCTCGACGTGCGCGCCGCGCGGCAACGCGGAGACCTGGATCGTCGAGCGGGCGGGATACGGCGCGGAAAAAACCTCGGCCATGACGGCGTTTACCGCGGCGAAATCGCCCAGGTCGGTCAGGTAGATGCCGATGCGCGCGATGTCGTCGAGCGAACCGCCAGCGGCGGCGCACACGGCCTTGATGTTGTCGAACACACGGCGCGTCTGCATGGCGATGTCGCCTTCGACCAGCTGCCCCGTCACCGGGTCCAGCGGGATCTGGCCGGAAAGGAAAACCTGCCGTCCGCTGCGCACGGCCTGCGAATACGGGCCGATGGCGGCGGGCGCCTGGTCTGTCGTGATGGGCTGGCGGGGCATGGCGTTCTCGCGGGTGCGTGGTGCGGGCGATTGTAGAAGGCGCGCCGCTCGCGGACCAGTGCGGCGCTACTTGCGCTCCACCGCGTGCACGACGCCGAGCCGGCGCACACGCCGGATGACATCGGCCAGGTGCTTGCGGTTGCGCACCTCGATGCCGAATTCCATCACCGACACGCGCAGGTCGCGTTCGCGGTATTCGACCGAATCGATGTTGGAATCGCTCTCGGCGACGGCCGCCGCCACCTGCGCCAGCACGCCGGGTTTGTTGTCGACTTCGATGTGCAGGGCCGCGCGGTAGTCGCCCTCGACATAGCGGTCCCAGGCCATTGGTACGCAGCGCTCGGGATGCTTGCGGTATTCGACCGTGTTCGGGCAGTCCTCGCGATGCACCACCACGCCCTTGCCCGCGGTGATGTAACCCATGATCGCGTCGCCCGGGATCGGGTAGCAGCAGCCGGCGAAACTCAGGACGCCGCGCTCGGTGCCGGTGATCAGGATCTGTTCGCCGGTGACCATGGATTCGTTGCGCAGCGGCAGTTCCTGGCTGTCGTGCACCAGCAGCTGCGCCACCTGCGCCGGCATGCGATTGCCCAGCGCGATGTCGGCGAGCAGTTCCTCCAGGCGCCGGTAACGATGCTCGGCCAGGAACTGGTCCAGGCGTTCGGTCGGAATGCGGTCGAGCGAGCTGTCGCGCATTTCCAGTGCACGATCGAGCATGCGATGACCGAGATCCACCGCGTCTTCATGCTCCAGGCGCTTGAGGTGGTGGCGGATCGCCGTGCGCGCCTTGCTCGATACGACGAACTCCAGCCACTGCGGGCCGGGCGTGGCCGAGGGCGCGGTGATGATCTCCACCGTCTGGCCGCTGGCGAGCTTCGTGCGCAGCGGCACCAGGCGCTTGTCGACACGCGCCGCCACCGCGTGGTTGCCGATGTCGGTATGCACGGCGTAGGCGTAGTCGAGCGCGGTGGCGTTGCGCGGCAGGGCGAAGATGTCGCCCTTGGGCGTGAACAGATAGACCTCGTCCGGGAACAGGTCGACCTTCACGTTCTCGAGGAATTCTGCTGAAGATCCGGCCTGGGTCTGGCTGTCCATCAGGCTGCGCACCCAGTCCTGGGCGCGGATCTGGGCGTTGTTCATGCCCTCGCCGATGTTCTTGTAGAGCCAGTGCGCGGCGATGCCGCGCTCGGCGATCATGTCCATTTCCTCGGTGCGTATCTGCACTTCTATCGGCGAGCCGTACGGACTGAACAGGACGGTATGCAGGCTCTGGTATCCGTTCGCTTTCGGGATGGCGATGAAATCGCGGAAGCGCGCGTCGAGCGGCTTGAACAGCGAATGCACGGCGCCCAGGCCTAGGTAGCAGTGCATGACCTTCTGCACGATCAGCCGGAACCCGAACACGTCCATCACCTGGTCCAAGCTTTTGTTCTCCTGGCGCATCTTCTGGTAGATGCTCCACGGCGCCTTGACGCGGCCGACAAGACGGAAGGGCACGCCTTCCTGCGCGAGACGATGCGCGATCTGCGCCTCGATCGTCGCCATGGCCTCGCGCCGGATCACCGGCTGGCTGGCGATGTGCTTGGCCAGCACGCGATGGCGCAACGGATGCAGGGCGCGGAAGCCGAGATCCTGCAGTTCCGCCTTGATCCGGTTCATGCCCAGGCGCTGGGCGATCGGCGCGTAGATCTCCAGCGTCTCGCGGGCGATGCGCCGGCGCGATTCGGCGCTCATCGAATCGAGCGTACGCATGTTGTGCAGACGGTCGGCGAGCTTGATCAGGATCACGCGCAGGTCGCGCGACATCGCCAGCATCATCTTGCGGAAGCTTTCCGCCATCGCCTCCTGCTTGTCGCGGAACTGGATGCGATCGAGCTTGGTGACGCCATCGACCAGTTCGGCCACGGCGACGCCGAACTCGGCGACGATGTCGGCGCGCGGCAGCTGGGTGTCCTCCAGCGTGTCGTGCAGGATGGCCGCGCACAAGGTTTCCGGGTCCATGCGCAGTTCGCCGAGGATGCCGGCGACGGCCAGCGGGTGGGTGATGTAGGGCTCGCCCGACTTGCGCGTCTGCCCGTGGTGGGCGGCGGCGCCGACCTCGTAGGCACGGCGTACGCGCGCGACCTGTTCGGCATTCAGGTATTCCGCCAGCCGCGTCTCCAGCTCGCGCACGGCGTCCGGACAAGGGTCCGGACAGGGCGCAAGGGCCGGATCGACGGTGTTTTTCTGCAGCCGGGTCATGGGTCGAGCCTACGCGGCCCGCGACATGCCTTCAATCCACGCGCGCGAACGAACGCGGGCCGCAAAACAAAAACGGCCCCGCAGGGCCGTTTTTCTCGAACAGGCGACCGGACCGCTCAGTCGTCGCCCTTCGACAGGTCCTCGTCCACCACTTCGGCCGCGGCCCATTCCAGGGCTTCGCGCTCGCGACGCTCGCGCTCGGCCTTTTCGACCTGGTCGATCAGGCACTGGTCGATCGTGCGGGCGGCGATCTCGCGCAGCGCCAGCACGGTCGGCTTGTCCTCGTGCTCGCTGTTGTCCAGCGTCGCTTCGACGCCCTTGGCCAACTGGCGGGCGCGCTTGGACGCCATCAGGACCAGCTCGAAGCGGTTGTCCACGACGTTCAGGCAATCTTCTACGGTGATGCGGGCCATGCGGCGGTCTCCTGGGGCGAGCCGACGGTCAGTCGGCCTGCCAAATCAATGAGTTACATAGAACCGCGCATTATACGCGAGTCCTCGGACCCCTGACAAACCGCGGATCGGCTCAGGCCAGCAAGGTCCGGATCAGGGCGGCGTGCCGCTCAGCCTGGGCGGACCGGCGCAGGCGCTGGGCCACGAAGATCGCGCGCAGCTCGGCGGCGGCGGCATCGAAATGTTCGTTCACGATCACGTAGTCGAACTCGCCGTAATGCGACATCTCCTCGCGGGCGGCCGCCAACCGGCGCGCGATCGTCTCCTCGGAATCCTGGCCGCGGTTGCGCATGCGCTGCTCCAGCGTGGCGGTGGACGGCGGCAGGATGAACACGCTCACGGCCTCCGGCATCTTCTCGCGCACCTGGCGGGCGCCCTGCCAATCGATCTCCAGCAGCACGTCCTTGCCG
>CAYWHO010000092.1:0-8247 GCA_964458195.1 uncultured Arenimonas sp. | reverse complement strand
CCTGCAGCCAGATCGCGCTGGCGTTGTTGACCAGGATGTCGATGCCGCCGAAGCGTTCGACCGCCTGCGCGACCGCGGCGCGCACCTGTTCTTCCTCGCGGATGTCGCAACGCAGCGCCAGGGCCTGGCCGCCTTCCTGTTCGACCGCTTCGGCCGCGCTGTGGATCGTGCCCGGCAGTTTCGGATTGGCGACGTTCGATTTCGCCGCGATGACGATATTGGCGCCGTCGCGCGCCGCGCGCAGCGCGATCGCCAGGCCGATGCCGCGCGATGCGCCGGTGATGAACAGGGTCTTGCCACGCAGGTCGCTCATTGTCTTTCCTGGTTCGTTTCAGTCGGCTTGGAATTCGGGCAAACGCTCGACGATCTGCTGCAGGCGACGATGCGGATCGTTCTCCTGCAGCAGGCGCTGGCGATCATGCGCCATCAGCGGCAGCCATTCGGCCAGGCGCCAACCGACCCATTCGGCGTCCTCGAGTCCGCCCTTGTCGTAAGCCTCGTCGGCCTTGTCGAGGATGCGCGCCAGCAAGGTCGCGAGCAGTTGATGCTCGGGTTGGATCCGCGGCGATGGCGGCTCGGGCAACCAGGCGACGTCGGCCACGATCAGTCCGTTGTCGCGCACCTTGGTCTTTTCGACGTGGAAACGGCGCGCGCCGCGCACGACGATGCCGAGCAAGCCGTCCTTGGTGGTCGAGAAATCGATCACCTTCGCCTCGCAGCCGAGCGCGGCGGGCACGGCCGGCGCGCCGACTTCGCTGCCCTCCAGGATCAGGCAGACGCCGAAGCCGCTGCTGCTTCGCGTGCAATCGCGGATCAGGTCGAGATAGCGCGGTTCGAAGATGCGCAAGGACAGACGGCCGCCGGGGAAGAGCACGGTGCCGAGCGGGAACAGCGGCAGCTGGTTCGGTTGCACGAAGGCACTATAGCCGGAAGCGTTGCCGCCTTGGACGGGTCGGCATCAGCCCTGCAGGGCCGCCAACGCGCGCCGTGGTGCGCCCTCGAATCCGCCGTTGGACATGAAGACCAGGTGATCGCCGGGCCGGCAGAGTTGCCGGAGTCGTTCGATCAGGGCATCGACAGTGGAAACGGTCTCGCCCTGCCCACGCAGCGCCCCGACGACCTTGCCGGCGTCCCAGGGCAGCTCCGGGCGTTGCAGGAACACCACGGCATCGGCCTGGTCCAGCGATGGTGCGATCTCGTCGGAATGCGCGCCCAGGCGCATCGAGTTGCTGCGCGGTTCCATCGCCACGACGATGCGCGCATCGCCGACGCGCGCACGCAGCCCCGCCAGCGTCGTGCGGATCGCGGTCGGGTGGTGGGCGAAATCGTCGTAGACATGCACGCCGCGCGCCTGGCCGAGCAGTTCGAGCCGGCGTTTGACGCTGACGAAATCGGCGAGGTGCGGAATGACCTGTGCGACATCGACGCCGACCGCGTGCGCGGCGGCCAAAGCGGCCAGCGCGTTCATGGTGTTGTGCCTGCCCAGCAAGGACCAGCGCACCGTCCCCAGGGACGTGCCGCGATGCAGGACATCGAATTCGGAACCGTCTTCGCGATGCAGCCGCGCCTTCCATTCGAACTCGTCGTCCAGCCCGAAACGCTCGACCGGCGTCCAGCATCCCATGGCCAGCACCTCGGCCAGGGCGCTGTCCTCGCCATTGACGATCAGCCGGCCGTCGCCCGGCACGATGCGAACCAGGTGATGGAACTGGCGCTGGATCGCCGCCAGGTCAGGGAAGATGTCGGCGTGGTCGTATTCGAGGTTGTTGAGGATGGCGACGCGCGGCCGGTAGTGCACGAACTTCGAGCGCTTGTCGAAGAAGGCCGTGTCGTACTCGTCGGCTTCGACGACGAATTCGCGCCCCTGGCCCAGGCGTGCCGACACGCCGAAATTTTCCGGCACGCCGCCGACCAGGAAGCCCGGCCGGCGTCCGGCCGCTTCCAGCAGAAAGGCGAGGATCGACGTGGTCGTCGTCTTGCCATGCGTGCCGGCCACCGCGAGCGTGTCGCGCCCCGGCAATACGTTCTCGCGCAGCCATTCGGCGCCGGAGGTGTAGTCCAGGCGCGCATTCAGCACGTGCTCGACGGCGGCATTGCCGCGCGAGAGCGCGTTGCCGATGACCACCATGTCGCAATCGGCCGCGATATGCGCCGGCGAATAACCCTGGCTCAGGCCGATGCCGAGCTGTTCGAGCTGGGTGGACATCGGCGGATAGACCGCCTGGTCCGAACCCTGGACTTCATGGCCGAGCTCGCGCGCGAGCGCAGCGACGCCGCCCATGAACGTGCCGGCGATTCCGAGGATATGCAGTTTCATCGATCCCGCCGATGCCTTGCCGATGAGGTGACGATGCGGTCGGTGCCGCGCGCCGGTTCAGCCGACATCCGCGTGCGGGCTGATCGCTTCGATGATGCGATTGAAGACCTCGTCGAGCGAACCGACGCCGTCGAGATGCGCCAGCTTGCCCTGGTTGCGATAGAAGTCCACCACCGGCGCGGTCTGTTCCTCATACACCTTCAGCCGGTTGCGCACGGCTTCCGGGCTGTCGTCGGCGCGACCTTCGGCCTTGGCGCGACCCGCCAGGCGATCGACCAGCAGGTCCTGGTCGACGTCGAGCTGCACGGCAATGTCCATCGGCTGGTCGATCTTCCTCAGCAGCGCGTCGAGCGCGTTCGCCTGCGCCAGATTGCGCGGATAGCCATCGAGGATGAAGCCGTTGCGGGTATCGGGCTGGGTGAAACGCTCTTCCAGCATGCCGAGCACGATGGCGTCGGAGACGAGGTTGCCGGCGGCCATCACCGCCTTGGCCTGGAGGCCCAGGGGCGTACCGGCCGCGACCGCGGCGCGGAGCAGCTCGCCGGTGGAGATATGCGGCACCTGCAGGTGCTCGCGCAGTCGCGTCGCCTGCGTGCCTTTGCCCGAGCCGGGCGCGCCGAGTAGAACCAATCGCATCTTGCTGGAAATCCCTGCTTCGTCCGGAGCTGCGTACCGATCCGGCGTGAAAGAATGAAAGACGCACGGCACCGTCCTCACCCCGTTTGGCTATAGTGGGGCCGCAGACTCGCCGTGCGTACCGGCCCACGCTACTGGGGGTGCCTGGGCAAGTCAATCAAACCACGGCAAGAGCTTGATTCTTATGAGCAAAGGAACGCTCCTCTACGCCCAGTCCGGGGGCGTGACCGCTGTCATCAACGCCACCGCCGGTGCGGTCATCCAGACGGCCCGGCGCCGCGGTCTGCGGGTCCTGGCCGGTCGCAACGGCATCCTCGGGGTCCTGCGCGAGGAACTGGTGGACACCGGCAGGCTGTCGGCCGACGAGGTCAGGGCGCTTTCGCATACGCCCGGCGGGGTCTTCGGTTCCTGCCGCGTCAAACTCAAGTCGCTCGAGGCCGACCGCGCCAAGTACGAGCGCCTGATCGACGTATTCCGCGCCCACGACGTGCGCTGGTTCCTCTACAACGGCGGCAACGATTCGGCCGATACGGCGCTGAAACTCTCGCGCCTGGCCGAGTCCAGCGGTTACCCGCTGACTTGCATCGGCGTGCCGAAGACGGTGGACAACGACCTCGTGCTGACCGACTGCTGTCCCGGCTTCGGTTCCGCGGCCAAATACACCGCGGTGTCGGTGGCCGAAGCGGCGCTCGACGTCGCGGCGATGGCCGACACCTCCACCAAGGTCTTCGTCTACGAAGTGATGGGCCGACATGCCGGCTGGCTGGCCGCTGCGGCCGGACTGGCCGGCAAGACCGCGCGCGATGCGCCGCATATCGTCCTGTTCCCGGAAGTGCCGTTCGACGAAACGCATTTCCTCGACCGCGTGAAGGCGATCGTCGCCGATGTCGGGCATTGCGTGGTGGTCGTTTCGGAAGGCCTGCGCCGACCGGACGGCAAGTTCCTCGCCGAAAGCGAAGGCAGCGTCGATGCCTTCGGCCATTCGCAACTTGGCGGCGTCGGCCCCCTGATCGCGGCGACGGTAAAAGACAGGCTCGGGATGAAAGTGCACTGGACAGTGCCGGATTATCTGCAACGTTCGGCCCGGCATCTGGCCTCGAAGACCGACCTGGCGCATGCGCAGGCAGTGGGCAAGGCGGCCGTGCAGTACGCGCTGAAAGGTTTGAATGGCGTGATGCCGATCATCGAACGCCTGTCCTCGCGTCCGTATCGCTGGCAAGTCGTGCCGGCGAAACTCGAAGACATCGCCAACCACGAGAAGAAGATGCCGGCGAACTTCATCCGCGCCGACGGCTACGGCATCACGCCGGCCTGCCGACGCTACCTGCAGCCGCTGATCCAGGGCGAGGCGCCGACCCCGTTCGACACGAGCGGGCTGCCGCACCATGCACGACCGAAACTGCACCTGCTCAAGCGTCGCCTGCCGGCATGGACCGGTTGATCGCGACGACTGTCCTGTCGAATCGCAAGACCACGTTTTCGCTGTGGATGCCGGGCCCGTTCCGGCCCAGACCCCGGAGTCGATCATGTCCCTGCCCTCGTCGCGGAAACCCTCCGCCCGCAAGCCCATCGCCATCATCCTGATCGCCCTGGGCGCCAGTCTGCTCGCGCTCGGCGCGTCCTCCCAAGCCGGCAGCGGTTCGCGTTTCCGCGTGACCAGCAAGATGGAAATGGCCGGTTTCAGCATGCCCGGGCAGACGCATGAGGTCTGCGGCCCGAAAGACGGCAGCGCCCAGTCGCTGGTGCCGAAGCAGGACAACTGCCGCGTGGAGAACTATCGCGCCAGCGGCAACAAGGTCAGCTTCGACATGGTCTGCACCGGCAAGGACGCGTTCACCGGCTCTGGCGAGCTCGAGATGCTCGGCGCCGCCGGCTACCGCGGCAAGATGCGCGCGAACGTCGATGGCCAGCAGATGCTGATGAGTTTCGAAGGCAAGCGCATCGGCGATTGCAACTACGCCACCGAATCGCCGAAAGCCAAGGCCGACGCGATGATCGGCAAGTCCTGCGCCGAGATGCTGGCGCAACCGGGCGCCGCGCTGATAGGCGCCGGCAGCATGTTCGTCGGTGCGCAGGCCATGTGCGCGGCGAAGAAGCCTCAGTTCTGCGCCAAGATCACGCCGCTGGCCAACGACCTCACTTTCCTCCGCTCGCAGAAACAGATGGATGACCTGGCGGCCAAACAGGGCACGAACATGCAGGGCCAGACGGCCTGGGATGCATTCGCCGGCTGCGGCCTGCCGCGCGCGAGCGTGATCGGCAAGGCCTGCGCCAAGGCCGACGCCAGCAACGACTACGACTTCATCGGCGAAATGTGCCCGACAATGATCGCCGGCGCCTGCAGCAAGGCCGATCCGAATCGTGCGCCGGACTTCCTGATCACCCATTGCGCCGCGCGCGCCGATGGCATCGCCAAGCAGTACTGCACCTCGCGCTCGTTCACCGCGGGTTTCGAAGGGCCGTATGGCGCCTTCTGCAATCGTTACGCGGCCAAGCGCCTGAACCAGCGCAACGAAGGCCAGCCCTCGCAGCAGCAACCGGCGAAGAAGCCGTCGCTGCGCGATCGCCTGCGTGGCGTGATCGGCGGCTGATCGCATGCGGGCCCTCGCGCTCGCATCGCTGCTGTTCTTGCTCGCGCCGCCGCCTGTCGCGGCGGTCGCGACGCCACGAGACGCCTACCCCGACGTCGCCCGCGCCTATTGGGTCGAACTCGACGGCAAGCCCTTGTGGGCGGGCCAGCCCGACGCACGCCTGCCGATGGCGAGCCTCGCCAAACTGATGACGGCGCTCCTGGTCGCCGAAAACGCCGACCTTAAGGCCAAGGTGACGATCGGTCGCGGCGTCCTGCAGGAAACCGGTTCGCGCCTGGGCCTGCGCGCCGGCGACACGGCGCGCGCCGGCGACCTGCTGACCGCGACGATCGTGCGCTCGGCGAACGACGCCTGCCGCGCGCTGGCCGACTGGCGCGGCGGCGACGAGGCGCGCTTCGTCGCAATCATGAATTCGCGCGCGGCGAAACTCGGCCTGCGCAACACGCGTTTCGCCGATGCCTGCGGACACGACGCGCCGACGCAGTACAGCAGCGTGCGCGATCTCGCGATTCTCGCCCGCGCCGCGATGAAACATCGCGCCATCGTCGATGCCGCGCGCCTGCCGAACTTCCGCTTCCGCAGCGGCGCCGGGCGCGAGTACCGCATGAACAATACCAATGCGTTGATCGGCCGCTACGAGGGCGCGCGCGGCCTGAAGACCGGCTACACGCCTGGCGCCGGACGCTGCCTGATCGCGCTGGCGGATCGCGACGGCCACGAAGTGCTGGCCGTCTTGCTGCACGCGCCCGAGCGCTGGTGGGACTCGGTCGGCTTGCTGGAACTCGCGTTCGACGAAGCGAAACGGCGTTCGCGCCGATGACCGCCTCGGCCGGCGCCGACGCAACCCGCATTCCCGCTTGGCTGGCGCGCGGCGTACTGCTGCTCGCGGTCGCCGCCGCCTGGTTGAACGCATTGCCAGCGCCGTTCCAGTTCGACGACTGGTGGGCCGTTCATGGCAACGCGTCCGTCGCCAGCGTTTCCGCCTGGTGGAGCGCCTTGCCCGGCATCCGTCCGTTGCTGAAACTCAGCTACGCGTTGAATTCGAACGTGTCGACGCAGGCCTGGGGTTTCCACCTGTTCAACCTGGCCGTGCACGCGTTCAACGCATTGCTGGTGCACGCATTGGCGCGGCGCTGGCTCGCCGCGCTGGCGCCGGTCGTCGCCGCGCGCGATCTCGCCGCGTTCGGCACCGCCCTGCTGTTCGCACTGCACCCGGCGACGACCGAGGCCGTCACCTATATCAGCGGTCGATCGGTCTCGCTGATGGCCTGCTTCGCGCTGGCATCGCTGCTGACGCTCATGCCTGACGCCGCGGAACCGGAAGCACGGCACCGCCCCTGGCTATCGGCAACACTGTTCGCGATCGCGCTCGCCGTGCGAGAAACCGCCGTCATCGTTCCCTTCGCATGGCTGTTGTTCGCCTGGTGCGCGGGTCTGTCGCGACGCGAAGCACTGGCAGCACTGCGCGGCCAGGGCCTCGTGCTGATGCTGGCGGCGATCGCCGTGGCCATGACGCCGAGCTACCACAGCTTCTTCGCCTGGAGCCTGGATACACGCTCATTGCACGACCAGCTGCTCGGCCAGATCCAGGCGCAGGCCTATCTGTTCGGCCATACGCTGCTGGGGCTGCAGACGAACATCGATCCGGACGTGCGCGTACCCGCAGGCTGGACGGCGATGCTGGCGCTGAAGGCGATGCTGCTGGCGGCGATCGTCGTTTTCGCGGCATCGCAGCGTGCGCGCCGACCTTGGCTGACGTTCGGGCTGATCTGGTATTTCCTGCATCTGCTGCCAAGCAATTCCCTGCTGCCGCGATTCGATCTCGCCAACGATCGCCATGTCTATCTCGCCCTGATCGGCCCGGCTTTTGCGCTCGCGACCGCATTGACGCTGCGGCGCGCGCCGACCGTGGCCGGCGTGGTATTGGCGGCGCTGGCGCTGCTGTTCGGCAGCATGACGGTTCTGCGCAACCATGAATACCGCAGCGAACTCGCCTTGTGGCAGGCCACCGTGCGCGACTCGCCGCTGAAGGCAAGACCGTGGGTCAACCTCGGGGTCGCCCGCGAAATGACGGGCGATCGGACCGGCGCGCAGCAAGCCTATCTGTGCGCGCTTTGGCTGGCGCCGGACTACCGCCAAGCGAAGAACAATCTTGCGGTATTGCGCGCCGGAACGGTTTCTCCGACGGCATCGGACTGTCTTCCGCCTTAGCGGCCCTCGCAGGCATCGCCGGGACTGCGAATACGCGGCCCACGTCACATTGCGGTGGGCCGAGGACGAGATGGCGATTGACAGCGCGGCGATTATTCCCATGATTGGGGGCCGCGGAGCCGCCGGCTCCCGCTATCGGAAACAGATCCATGCCCGTCGCTCTCGCCGGCCTTGTCCTGTCGGCCGCCGCGCTCACGCAAGCGCCGGCGATGCCGCAGACCCAGCAGCCCGCGGCGAACGCGGCATCCCCGGCCGCACTGGTCGCCGACCCCGCATCGGCACCTTCGGCCACCGGTTCCGTCGTGTTGCCTGCACTGACGCAGATCGAGCTTGAAACCGTCGATATGGTCAGCTCCGGCCGGCAGAAGCCGGGCGATTTCTTCAGCATGCGCGTTGCCGTTCCGGTGAAGGTCGGCGAAGTCGTCCTGATCCCGGCGGGAACGCCCGCCACCGGACAGGTCGTGCACGCGGCCAAACGCGGCATGTCCGGCA
>CAYWHO010000091.1:0-8381 GCA_964458195.1 uncultured Arenimonas sp. | reverse complement strand
CCGGCTTCCTGGCAGAACGCGGCGTAACGCGCCAGCGCATGGCTGTTGGCTTCGATACCGGTGCCGGACGGCATGTCTTCGCCGATGTTGATCACCGCACGCCACTTGGCGAAACGGGCGCCGAGCTGGGCGTATTCCTTCAGGCGCTCGCGCAGGCCGTCCAGGCCTTCGGTGACGACTTCGCCCGGGAAACCGGCCAGCGGCTGCGGGCCCTTGTCGACCTTGATGCCGGGCAGGATGCCGTTGCGGCGCATCACTTCGGCGAAGGGCACGCCGTCGCGCGTCTTCTGGCGCAGCGTTTCGTCGTAAAGGATGGCGCCCGAGATGTATTCGCTCAGGTTCGGCGTGGTCAGCAGCAGCTCGCGGTAGGCGCGCCGGTTCTCTTCCGTGCATTCGATGCCGACGCCGTCGAAACGCTTCTTGATGGTGTTGTTGGACTCATCGATGGCGATGATGCCCTTGCCCGCGGCCACCATGGCCTGGGCGGTTTCGGCAAGCTGGTCGATACTCATGGGTGGGTTCCGGACGGCGGTGAAAGAGCCTGCAATTATACCGCCGCCAACCCCGTCCTGCCCTCAATCGCACCACCCGGCGTGGCGGGCGCAGCCCTCGGGGATCTGCCAGGGATACTGCTGGCGGTTGCGGTCGAGCTGCCCCTTGCCCAGGTCGCCTCGGCGGAACTTGCGGCCATAGGCCTGCTCCACATGCGTGCGCAGATCGCCAACGTCGCAGCGAGCGCGCAGCAGCGCGGCATCCGCCCCTCGTTGCGTCCGGAATACGAAGGTGGCCTGGGTGTAGACCGGCCGACGCTTGGTGTTGCCGGCCGCGGCCCGGAAACGCCAGGTCTGCACCGCCGCCGCCGCATGGCGCGCGTACAGGTCCAACTGCGGATCGTCGTTCTCTCCCGACACGGTGCCCGAGCTCCAGGCACGCAATACCGCGAACGCGGACGTGGCCCCGTTGCTGTCCACCAGGAAGCCGAGATTGACGCAGGCATCGCTGCCCGCACCTGGGGGCGCCGAGGGTACGGCAAGCGCGCCGATCGGCTGCCAGCGCTGCGACGCGGCCTCGAACGACAGAACGTCGACGCCACCCGCATGGGCCAGGCCGGGCAGGAACAGACCCAACAACAAGGCACGCATCTGCATGTCGGCGCTCCGAGGCGGCTTCGTCCTTTTTACCCCGGCAGCGCCGCGACTGCCGCAGCCACGGGACCAACGCCTTTCGTGCGGGGACGAGCGTCGCGCGAGCCTGCGTACCCCCTCAGAGTACGCCGAGGCCCTCGGCGGCGCCGTCCGTGCCTACCTGCAGCAGGCGCAGGGTATTGGTGGCGCCGTGCAGTTCCATGTGGTCGCCGCTGGTGATCAGGACGCGATCGCCGTTGGCCAGCAGGCCGAGGTCGTGCAAGCGCTTGATCGCGCTGCGCGCCGCCTCGCGGGTGCTCTGCCCCATGGAATCGAAGTCCACCGGGTAGACGTCGCGCATCAGGGCCATGCGCCGACGGGCGCCGGCATGCCGGGACAGGCCGTAGATCGGCGCGGCCGAACGAAAACGCGACAGGTAGCGACAGGTGCCGCCGGACTCGGTGAGGGCGATGATGGCGCGCACGCGGATGTGCTCGGCGATGAACATGCCGGCCATGGCGATGGCCTGGTCGGCTGCCTGCAGATTACGCGGCGCCTTCTCGAAATCGGTGTCGTGGTCGAACTGTCGCTCGGCGCCGAGGCAGATGCGTACCATCGCCTCGACCGCCTTCACGGGGTATTGGCCCGAGGCGGTTTCGGCCGACAGCATCACCGCATCGGTGCCGTCGATCACGGCGTTGGCGACGTCGAGCACTTCCGCCCGCGTCGGGATCGGGTTGTCCACCATCGACTGCAGCATCTGGGTCGCGGTGATGACCACGCGATTGTGTTCGAGCGCAGTGCGAATGATCTTCTTCTGCAAGCCCGGCAATTCCGCGTCGCCGATCTCCACGCCGAGGTCGCCGCGCGCCACCATCAGCGCATCGGAAGCTTCGGCGATCTCGTCCAGGCGATGGATGGCTTCCGCGCGTTCGATCTTGGCCACCAGCGCAGCGTCGCTGCCGGCGGCCCGCGCCAGTCGGCGGGCCTCGTCCATGTCTTCGGCCGAACGGCAGAAGGACACCGCCAGGAAATCCACGCCCAGCTTCGCCGCGATGACGATGTGTTCGCGATCCTGCGCGGTCAACGCGCCCAGCGACAGCCCGCCGCCGAGCCGGTTCAGGCCCTTGCGATTGGACAGCACGCCATCGGTGAGCACTTCCGTTTCGATGGTGTCGCCGGCGACTTTCAGCACCTTCAGCGCCAGCAGGCCGTCGTCGAGCAGCAGCGTATCGCCGACGCCGACGTCGTCGACCAGGCCGAGATAGCTGACGCCGACACGATGGGCATCGCCAGGTGCCGCATCGGCACGGCAGACCAGATCGAAGCGCTGCCCGGCCTTGAGCGCGACCTTGCCTTCGGCGAACTTCTCGATGCGGATCTTCGGCCCCTGCAGGTCGGCGAGGATGCCGACCTCGCGCCCCTGGCGTTCGGCGGCGGCGCGCACGTCGCCGACGCGCTTGGCGTGGTGCGCCGCGTCGCCATGGGAAAAGTTCAGGCGCACGACATTGACGCCGGCGCGGACCAAATCGTCGAGCACGCCGGGCGCATCGGTCGCCGGCCCGAGGGTTGCGAGAATCTTGGTGCGTCGAAGATCGAAGGCCATGCGCGCGTTTTCCCTTGAATCAGGACAAGCTACCACAGCCCGGCGACGGCCCGGCTAGCGGAAAAGTTCTGCCAAACACCCTGTCTCGTGGACAATGCGCGTCGCGCCGGCCGCGCGCAGCTCCTCGTCGCCGCCGAAACCCCAGGCGACGCCGACGCTGTTCATGCCGTGCTGATTCGCCCCCTCGATGTCCATGCGTCGGTCGCCGATCATCCAGCAATCTTTCGCGGAAACCTGCAGGCGGTCGAGCGCGGCGGCGATGAGCTCGGGCTTGTGGCTGATCCGTCCGTCGGCGGTCGCGCCCGAAACGGTCTCGAAACGGCGACCGAAGGGCAGGTGATCGATGATGCGGCGCGCGTGCGGTTCGTTCTTGGCCGTCACCACGGCGAGGCGATGGCCGTCGGCGTGCAGCGATTCGATCGCCTCGCCGATGCCGGGATAGACCTCGTGCTCGGCCCAGCCATGCAGGTCGAAGCGCTCGCGGTACAACTCGACCGCCTGCTCGGTGCGTGCGGCATCCTTGAGCAGCGGCCCGAAACTGTCGCGCAGCGGCGGGCCGATCCAGCGGCGCAGCGCCTGCGGCGACGGCACCGGTTCGCCGAGTTTTTCCAGCGCGTAAGCGACGCAGCGGGTGATGCCGATGGCCGAATCGATCAGCGTGCCGTCGAGATCGAAGAGCAGGACCGCCCCGCCGCTCAAGGCTTGGGCACCTCGATGTAGGATTTGCGTTGCCGGTACAGGTCCAGGCGCTGGCGCATGTCGGCCATGCTCTCGTCGCTGGCACCGAATTTGATCTGCAGTTCGATCACCAGCTCCTGCAGCTCCACCGCCCGCGTGTAGTCGGAGTTCGCCGCGTAGCAGGCTGCGATCGTATCGATGGTGCCGGAGACGTTGTCCTCGGGCTTGCCGAGTTTGGCGGCCACCCGCAGGCCTTCGGCGGGATTGCGGACATCGTCGAACGAAGAGGTGCAAAGGACCCAGGCGAAATTGTTGACGGCCATCTCGCTGTCTTCCTTGGCGATCGCTTTCCGCCAGAAATCGAGCGCTTCCGCACGCGCGGTCGCGCTCGGCTTGCCGTAGTAAAGCCGGAATGCATTCGAATCGAGTACGCGCGGATCGCCGCCAGCGACGCCCCGGCGAAACCATTCCTCGCCCTGCGCTTCGCGCCCCGGTCCAAAGCGGCCTTCGAGCAGGCCGTTGGCCAGCGCCACCAGCGATTCGGCGTCGCCACGCTTGGCGTCGCGCTCCAGCAGTTCCTCCGCCGCTTTCAGGTCGCCTTCCGATTTGCGCTCGAGATAATGCCAGGCGAGGTCACGGCGTGCGGGGGCGTAATCGAAATTCTGGTCGAGTTCGCGGTACACCCGCACCGCCAGATCCTTGTCGCCCTGCCAGCCATCCATCGCCCGCAGGTGCATACCGGCGAACCGGCGCGCCCCCTCCTGACTGCCATGCATCGCCGCACTGCGGTACCACTCCACCGCATCGCTCCAGCGCTTTTCGCCGGAAGCATCGTCGCCCAGCGACAGCATCGAGTCGACCTTGCCGCGGTCCGCCGCCTCGCGCCACCAACGCACCCCCGACGCCTTGTCCTGGGGCGTCTTGTCCTGACCGAAGTACAAGGCATCGCCGAGCAGGTCCTGCGAGTCTTCGTCGCCATATTCGGCGGCGATCTTCAGCCACGGCAAATACGAGGTGGACTCGTCGCGGTAATAGGTCTCGCGACCGAGCAGCCAGGCGCCGCCGTCGTAACCGCCTCTTACCGCGCGGACCAGCGGCTCCATTTCGGCGTCGGACAACCTGCGTTCCTCGCGCGAGTCGCGCAGATAGTCGAGCTTGAGCGCCAGCGCGGCGTGATTGCCGGCGGCGATGGCCGCGTCCAACCGCTTGAGCAAGGCGGGCGGAATTGCGTCCTCATGCCATTGGCTCCAGAAACGCGCATAGGTATAGGCAGCACGACCGCCGCCCAACTGCTTCTCCGCAGCATCGAGCAAGGTCATCGCGGAAGATTCGCTCTTCGCTACGCCAACGCCTTCGGCGTACGCCACCGCCAACAACAGCATCGGGTAAGCATGCTTCTGTTCGGCGTAGGGCAGCAGGGCATCCACCAGTCCTTCGCCACAGCCGGCGTAGGGAGATTCCATGCAGGCCCCCAACCAGGCATAGGCGGCCTGGAAACCGCCGCTTTCGGCGACCGGGCGCAATCGAGCCACCTTTTCCTGCGCCGTCTTCAACGAAGACGCTTCCTGCGCAGCGAGGAAATCCAACCCGGGAACCTGGTTGCTGCGCTCCATCTGTTCGAGGAAGCCCTCCGCCATCTCATGGCGGAACGAGGGGAACGACGCTCCCGGCTTGTCGCGCGACAGCTTCACCAGGGTGTCGAGATAGTCGAAACGGAGGTGACGTTCCAATTTTACCTGGGGGTCCCAGACGGCGATGTGCGCGACCTGGCGACCCGAACCGGCCTCGATGTACTGGTAGCGGAACTCAAGTCCGCCCGCTTGCACGAACGCACCGATGTCGGCGGCGACCACGATCCGGATCGGGCGACCGTTCCAGACATCGGATGTCCCCGCCAACGCATGCCGTACAAGCGCGCCGAATCGCTTGAGCTCTTGCTCGGCCACGGCAGCATCGCCGCGCGCTTCGGCGCACAGGAGAGCTGCGTGCTGCAGGGCGAAACTGACCGGAACGACGGCGATCGCCTTGCCAAGCGCCTGGCGCTGGCTCTCGCAGGCAGCGGCGTCGATCTGGCCATCGTCGCCGCGGAGCTTCGCCAGTATGCCGAAGGCTTCGGTCACCTCGTCCACCTTGGCCGTGGCAAGGAATGTCCGCCACTGCGCCGCCACCGGATCCGTGGCGACCGGGTCCGCCGCCCGCGCCGGCATGACGGCCAGCAGCACGGACGCCAACAGGGCGGTAGAGAATCTTCGCTTCATCGTGCTCACTCCTTTCCGCCCCCGTTCATCGCATCCTGCAGCAAACTGCGCAAACGACGATCGCGATCCTTGTCCCGTACCTGCGTGGGCAGGCCGACATGCAGACTGACCCCGAGCGAGTTCTTGATATCGCGCAGCTTGGACAAGTAATGCCCAACCGCCTTCTCGTCGACGTAGTCCTCGCGCACCTCCATCTGATGCACGAGCGTCACGACATTGCCGGACTGCGACAGCGTGCGATTGTAGGTGACCGGCGGCCCGTCGATGGCGATGCGCGCCGGCAGATTGGACAGCACCCATTGCGGCGGCAGTTCGACCCGCACTTCGTGGCGAAGGTTGGAGGGGCGCGAAAGGCTCATCGGCTCCTGGCGCGACATCGAGTCGGGTAGCTGGGCATCCCGCTGCAGCGCTTCGGCATAGACATCCATCGAACGCGAGCTGGAACCGGACTCGTTCCAAGGATCGGCCAACAGGTAGTGCTCGGTCAGGATCAGGGTGTCGGTCGCGTCTTCCTCGCGTACGCTCAGCGGCGTGGCCACCGTCACTTCGCCATAGCGCTTGCGGTAGTACTCGGAGAAATCCTGCGAGGTCTTCTCCGCGCGGTTCGCGCGCAGGCGCTGGCGCGCCGACATGGCGCGGAAGCCGGTGTATCGCGTTTCGATGTAAAGCTCGACCTGCTTTCCGTCCGCCCTCGGCACAAACCGTTCGAGTACGGCGAGGTCGCTCTTGGCGCCGCTCGGCGCTTCGACCGGGACCAAGGCCGAAGCACCAGCGCGGATCGGCAAAGCCACTCCGTACCCCGGTACGTCGCGTTGCAACAACGGCCCGCGCTGCTCCGACATCGTCGGGTCGAGCCAGAGCGTCTGCTTGCCGATGCGCAATCGAACGATCACGTGGTTGAAGTCCGACGCCGCCGGCAACCAGTCGGAGAGGCCGCGTCCAAGGCCGGTCGAAACGAGCGCCGGTTCCGCTTCCAGGCCAAGCCGGCGCAACAGCGTCACGGTCAGATACGTCTTGTCCTTGCAATCGCCGTAGCGACGCGACCATGTGAGTTCCGGCGGATTGGGTTTGTGGGTGTTCTCGCCCATTTCCGCGCCGAAATAGCGCACGTCGTCCTGCGCAAGGCGTAACACGGCTTCCGCTTGCCGGTACGGATCGGGCAGCTGTCGCCACTCCTGCAGCCTGGCCTCGAGCTCGGCCGGCAACGCGCTCGTTTCGGGATACAGCGGCAACGCCCATTCCACGATGTCGCTCCAGCTGCGCTTCGGGCCGATCTGGACGAGCGGAAACGGGGAATACCAGACGGGATAGTCCCCGCGGTCCGGGATCGCCTTGGCATACGGCGCGTCGAACGACAGTTCGAGCGCATCCGCACTGCGCTTCTGCGTCACCGCGACAGCCGTACCGATGCGCTGAATCGCCGGCGCCACGTCGGTATCGAACAGGACGCGCCCATGATTCTCCAGGATCGGATCGATCCATCCCAGCCTGAAAGGATGAACGATATTGCCGGCAAGGATCGGATTGCTGCCCTCGATCGTGTACGAGATGCGGACGACATCGCGTGGCCGGATATCCTCGAGCACGATCAGCGCGGTGACGTTGCCGTCGGCCATGTTCTCTTCGAAGCCGGACTCGCGCCGGGCCAGCGAAACCTTGTCGGGATCCAGGCGATTCTGCCATTTGCCGTCGCGCCTCAGCTCCACGCGATGCAGGATCAGCTTCTGGTACTGCGGCACGAAATCGATATCGAACTTTGCGGCATCATCCACCGTCGCGACCGTGATCGGCTCGTAGGCGCGATCGACGTAGGCCACGGACCGTCCGCCGCGGCGGTCGATCTGACCATCCATCATCCAATTGCGCCAACGCTCGGCCGTATCGACGCCCTGCTCGGCCGGCCAGTTCGTCGCGATCTCGCGCACTTCGACGAAAGCGGGTGCCGGACCGACATCGAACTCGAACTCGCCGCGCTTGTGCGTGACCGATTCGGCCTGGACGACGGACGCCATCAGGGACAGCCCGAGGCAGACGAATATCCGCGGAAAAAATCTCATCGGAGCGCACCGCGTTCCTTCAGTGCCGCCACGGCCGGCAACTCCTTGCCTTCGCAGAACTCGAGGAAAGCGCCGCCGCCGGTCGAAATGTAGCTGATGCCGGATTCGACGCCGTACTTGTCCACGGCAGCCAGCGTGTCGCCGCCGCCGGCGATGGAGAACGCATCGGATGCGGCGATGGCCTTCGCCAACGCCTCGGTGCCCTTGCCGAAGGCATCGAATTCGAACACGCCGACCGGACCGTTCCAGATCACGCTGCCGGCCTTGGCGATCATCGCGGCGTAACGCGCGGCGGTCTTCGGGCCGATGTCGAGGATCATGTCGGCAGCCGAAACCTCGGCGACGGTTTTCACCGTGGCCGGCGCGTCGGCGGCGAAGGCCGGCGCCACGACTACATCTTCGGGAATGGGGATATCGGCGCCACGGGCTTTGGCGTCGGCCATGATCTTGCGCGCGGTTTCGAGCAGATCGCTCTCGCACAGCGACTTGCCGACGGGATGCCCCATCGCGGCGATGAAGGTATTGGCGATGCCGCCGCCGACGATCAGCTGGTCGACCTTGCCGACGAGGTTGGCCAACAGTTCGAGCTTGGTGCTGACCTTGCTGCCGGCGACGATGGCCAGCAGCGGCCGCGCCGGTTTCTCCAGCGCCTTGGCCA
>CAYWHO010000090.1:0-8385 GCA_964458195.1 uncultured Arenimonas sp. | reverse complement strand
CTGAACAGCCGGCCGACGCGCTCGTCGCCCCAGCCGAAACGCAGCACCTTGCCGAGGAAATGCGTGCGCCGCCACAGGCGCCAGATGTCGGCGCGCTCGATTTCGCCGGAATCGAACAGTTCGCGCAGGCTTTTTTCGGTGCACGGGTCGAGCCATTCGTCGGCATCGATCATCAGTACCCAGGCTTGCGAGGCCTGCTCGATCGCCTTGTTCTTCTGCCGCCCGAAACCCTCCCAGGCCGCATATTCGACCCGCGCGCCGGCGCCGCGCGCCAGCGCGACGGTCGCGTCGGTCGATCCGGAATCGATCACCACCACTTCCTTGCAGACCGACGCCAGCGAAGAAACGCAGCGCACGATCCTGTCGGCCTCGTTGAAAGCGATGACGGCACCGGTCACCGGGAGCGGGGGCGAAGGCATGGTCGTGGGCGCAGTCGGGCAGGAGCCGTATTGGAGGAGGAAACCCGGCGTTCAGGATGAACGGAGCGCGAACGGCCGGCAAGCGGCGCGCGAAGCCGGCTGGGCGACCCACCCGCCGCCAGACCGGGGTCTCCGGCCGGCGTCCGCTCGGCTATCATGCGAGCGCTGAACGGCGGCGCGAAGACGCGCAGGGGACGCATGAAAATCCTGATCCTGGGCGCGGGCCAAGTCGGTTCATCGGTGGCCGCGGCGCTGGCGTCGGAAAACAACGACATCACGGTCGTGGATACCGACCACCAGCGTCTGCGCGAGCTGGCCGAAAAACTCGACATCCGCACCATCATCGGCCACGCCTCCCTGCCCAGCGTCCTGGCCCAGGCCGGCGCCGAAGAGACCGGGCTGCTGGTGGCGGTGACCTCCAGCGACGAAGTGAACCTGGTGGCCTGCCAGGTCGCCGAGCAGCGCTTCGGTACGCCCACCCGGGTCGCCCGCCTGCGCGAATCGGAATACCTGACGGTCGCGCAATCGGTGAGTGCGGCGATCAGTCCCGAGCAGCTCGTCTGCCGCCATATCGAACGGCTGATCGAATACCCCGGCTCCCTGCAGGTGCTCGAATTCGCCGACGGCCGCGCCCAGCTGGTCGCCGTGCGCGCCGTGCGCGACGGCGCCCTGGTCGGGCACGAGATCCGCGAACTGCGCCAACACCTGCCGGCCCACGTCGACGCGCGCGTCGCGGCGATCTTCCGCAACGGCCGGCCGGTGAAACCCGAAGGCACCACGATCATCCAGGAGGACGACGAAGTCTTCTTCCTGGCCGATGCGCGCAACATCACCCTGGTGATGAGCGAACTGCGCCGGCTCGACAGCCGGCCGACGCGCCGCCTGCTGATCGCCGGCGGCGGCAACATCGGCCGCAAGCTCGCCCGGAACCTGGAAAAGCGTTACCAGGTGAAGGTGCTCGAGCGTTCGCGCGACCGCGCGCGCAGCATCGCCGAGGAACTGCTGAACTCGATCGTGCTGGTCGGCGATTGCGCCGACGAGGATTTGCTGCGCGAAGAGAACATCGACCAGACCGACATCTACATGGCGCTGACCAACGACGACGAGGCCAACATCCTCTCGGCGATGCTGGCCAAGCGCCTGGGCTGCCCGCGCGTGCTGGCCCTGATCAACCGCCCGGCCTATGCCGAGCTGGTCGAAGGCGGCAGCATCGACATCGCGGTCAGTCCGCAACAGGTGACGTTGAGCGCCCTGCTGGCGCACATCCGCGAGGGCGCGCACGCGCGGGTGTATTCGCTGCGCCGCGGCGCTGCCGAGGCGATCGAGGCGGTCGTGCGCGGCGATCGCCGCACCTCGCGCGTGATCGGGCGTTCGCTGGAAGAGCTCGACCTGCCTGAAGCGACGACCATCGGCGGCATCGTGCGCGGCGACCAGCTGCTGATCGCGCACCACGATCTGGTCATCGAATCGGGCGATCACGTGATCCTGTTCGTGATGGACAAGAAGCAGCTGCCACGGGTGAACCTGCTGTTCCAGCCGGAAGCCGCCTGGCCGTGACGAGCCTTCGCCTGCAAGCCATGCAGCGCATCTTCGGCGCCATCGTCGCACTGTGTTCGCTCGTCTCGCTGCCGCCGCTGCTGATCGCGCTGGCGCTCGACGAAACGAGCAAGGTCGCCTTCATCGACAGCTTCCTGCTCACCAGCCTGGCCGGCCTCTTCCTCTGGTGGCCGGTGCGGCACGTGCAGTACGAGTTGCGCCTGCGCGACGGCTTCCTGATCACCTCGACGATCTGGGTGCTGGCGAGTTTCGTCAGCGCCATTCCTTTCACCCTGGCCGACCCCTACCTCAGCTACACCGATGCGGTGTTCGAAGCGGTGTCGGGCCTGACGACGACCGGCGGCACCGTCATCTCCGGACTCGACGACCTGCCGCGCAGCGTGCTGTTCTACCGGCAGTCGCTCACTTACCTTGGCGGCATCGGTATCGTCATCCTCGCCGTGGCCGTGCTGCCGATGTTGAAGATCGGCGGCATGCAGCTGTTCCGCGCCGAGAGCAACGGTCCGCAGAAGGACAACAAGCTCACGCCGCGCATCGCCGAGACGGCGCGCGCGCTGGCCGCGGTCTATGTCGGCCTCAGCCTGCTCTGCGCGCTCGCCTATTGGGTCGGCGGCATGAGCCTGTTCGACGCCATCTGCCACGCGATGTCGACCACCGCGACCGGCGGTTTCTCGACCCACGACGCCAGTTTCGGCTACTGGAACAGCCCGCTGATCGAAGGCATCGCCGTCGTCTTCATGTTGCTGGGCGGCATCAATTTCGGCATGCACTGGTACGCCTGGCGCCGTGCGACGGTCAGCCACTACCAGAGCGACGCCGAGCTGTTCACCTATCTGATGATCGCGCTGGCGGCGACCGGGCTGCTGTTCTTCAGCCTGTGGTGGGGCGACGCCTTCGGCTCGCCCGGGGAATCCTTGCGGCATGCCGCTTTCCAGGCGGTGTCGTCGCTGACGACCAGCGGCTTCGTCACGACCGGCTATTCGGAATGGCCGGGCATGGCGCCGCTGTTGCTGCTGCTGCTGGGCTTCGTCGGTGGTTGCGCCGGTTCGACATCGGGCGGCATGAAGGTGGCGCGCCTGCAGATGGTCGTGCGCCAGGGCTTGCGCGAGATCAAGCAGCTCGTGCATCCCAAGGGCCAGTTCGTCGTGAAGGTCGGCGGGCGCCGCGTTTCCGAGAGCGTGGTGATCTCGGTCGCCGGCTTCTGCACGTTTTACCTGTTGAGCTATCTCGCGATGAGCCTGTTGCTCACCGCAGCCGGCGTCGATCTGGTCACGGCCTTGTCCGCCGTTGCCGCCTGCTTGAACAACGGCGGCGTCGGCCTCGGCGGCGTCGCCATCCATTTCGCCGACCTGAACGATTTCTCGGTATGGGTCTGCAGTTTCGCGATGATCCTCGGGCGACTGGAGGTCTTCACCCTGCTCGTGCTGCTGACGCCGCAGTTCTGGAGCGAATAGCGCCGGCGCGCGCTCAGCGCAGGCGGGCGGAGATGCGCCGGTAGATTTCCCGTGCCTGCGCTTCCGGCAGGTAGGGCAGGCGCAATGCCGGTGCGAACGGGTTCGCGCCGATCGTGTCGAAACGCAGGCTTGCCATGCCGTGGCGGCGATCGAACGGCGATTGCCGCCATTCCACCGCCTGCAGCTTGTCGATCTCGGCGAAACGCCAATGCCGGTCCAGCCATCCGCTGCGGAACGCCACCAGTCCGTGTTCCACGCTGTAGGCCGAATGCTTCGCCCACAGGCGCGCGCGCAGCAGCAACAGCGGCAGGACGGCCAGGACCAGCAGGCCCCAGGGTCCGCGGAAGAAGCAGAAAACGGCGGTGCCGAGCAGGCAGATCGTCGCGGCAGGCGCGAATTCCCGCCACCAGGCGCGAGCATGCAGGCGTTGCCAGTCGCGCACCGGCCAGGCCTGTTCGGGCAGCAGCCCGTCGACGATGGCATCCAGCCGCGCCGGCTCGGCGATCGGCACGAGGTCGCGCAGTGTCGCGTGCTTGTCGACCGCGGCGCCGACCGCCGTGTCCACGCGCAGGCTCTGCCGCCGGAACCAGCGATGCAGCAGTCCTTCGCGCAGATGAAAGGCCTGGATGCGCCGCCGCGGCGCACTGCCGCGCCAACGCGTCAGCAGGCCGCGTTCGATCCGCAAGCGCCCGTCTTCCTCTTCGAGCTGGAACCCATGGAATTGCAACAGCGCCATCAGCACCGAGAGCAGGCGCAGCAGCACGATCGCGCACGCCAGCAGGAACAACGCCGCCGCCGCCATCGTGATCAGGCCCAGGTGCCAGGCCTCGGCCTGGCCCGTGAACCAACGGAATACCGATTCGATCAGCTTGCCCACGAGGTTGTCGCCGGCCTGCGCCAGCAGCGCGAAACCGCCGCCCACCACCAGCATGCCGCGATTGTCGATCAGGCCGAGCTTGAGCACTTCCATCGTCGGCAGCCGCAGCAGGGTCGTCGCCGGCGCCCGCGCCGGCATCGCCGCGGTCGCGCCATCGGCGGCCGCGGCTTCGGCGCTGCGCTGGCGAATCAGGCGTTCGAACTCATGCGCCTGGTCCAGGCGCAGCACGCGCATCTGACCTTCCGGCTTGGCCGCGCCGGCCGATTCGAGCCGAACCTCGGCGACGCCGAAGAACCGGTGCAGCAGATTCTGGTGCAGGCTGACGTTCTGGATGCGTGCGAACGGGATGTGGCGCAGGTTGCGCTGGAACACGCCGCTGCGGATGGTCACGCCGTCGGCGTCGATGCGGTAGCGGTAGGTGAAGTACTGCGCGACCGAAATCAGCGTCAGTACGGCCACGCCGATGAGCGCGTACTCATCGCCCTGGCTCGCCCTGCTCTTGGCGCCGTAGAACAGGCCGGCCAGCAGCGGCAGCGCGAATTGCCGCAGTTGGCCGATCAGCACGAACAACCAGGACAGCGGGTGCAGCCGCTGATCGGGCGTCGGTGCCCGTGCGGGTTCGCCGGATTCAGACGACATCGTTGCGGGCGTTGGAGGCGGGAATCAGCGCGTCGCGCAGGGCGACCGCGTCTTCGTCGCGCAGTCCCGGTTGGCGCAAGGCCTGCAATCGGGTGCCGGCCGTATGCACGGTGAGCGTGGCCAGGCCGAAGCGGCGCTCGATCGGGCCGCGTTCGATGTCCAGATGCTGCACGCGCGAGCGCGGGATCAGGATCTCCTTGCGCCACATCCGGCCGCGCCGCACCTGCAGTCCGGCCTCGTCGAGTTTCCAGGCGGCGGCTTTCCAGCGCCGGCGATTCAGCCAGGCCGTCAGGGTCGCGAGCAACAACACGCCCAGCAACACGAGCGCGAGGTTGAACAGCGAACGTCGCGAGATCTCGCGAAAAACCAGGACGAGGCTGGCGCCGGAACCGACCAGCAAGCCGAACAGGAAGCCGTTGATCGCAGCCAGGCGCAGGGCGCCGGAAGGAAAGGCGAGCCAACCGTCGGCGGAAGGCGTATCGCTGTCGTCGCTCATGCGGCGGGGCTCGTCAATAGCAGTCGGGATAGTAGGGGTTCTTTTCGCCGGAGCCGCGCGGGCGCCGCGAGTAACGTTTATACGTCCATTGGTATTGCCGCAAGTCGCGTCGCGCAATCGCCTCGACCTGCGCGTTCATCGCCGTCGTCGCAACCACCAGGTCGGGGTCGGCGATGCGCGGGTCGGCCCGCTCGAAACGGATGTCGAAACCGCCCGGTACCGGTTCGGCCCAGGCGAAGACGACCGGGGCGCCGCTGCGCTCGGCCAGGCGCGGGATCAGGCTCAGGCTCAGCGCCTGCCGGCCGAAGAACGGCGCGAATTCGCCGCCGCCGAACTTCGGCTGCTGGTCGGGCGTGATGCCGACCATGCCGCCGTCCTTCAGTGCCTTCCACAGCGGACGCATCGCGTTCGTTTCCGCCGGCACCAGGCGCACGTTCGGTCCACCGCGCGCCAGGCGCAGGAAAACATCGCCGGCCGCTTTTTCCGGTACGCGGTACACCAGGCTGAAGGGCGCACGCGACGCGAGGTATTCGATCAGCAGTTCCCAGTTGCCGTAGTGCGGTGCCGACACGATCAGGCCGCGACCGTCGGCCAGGGCCTCGTCCAGCAGTTCTACGCCATGCACGGCGCGCACCAGGCGCAGGTTGGAACGGCGCTTGTGCGTCCAGACGCGCAGGGTCTCGAGCAGGTTGCGGCCGGTCGCGCGCAGGATTTCGCCCACCAACGCTTCGCGCGCCGACGCGTCGAGCTCGGGCGCGATCAGTTCGAGATTGCGTCGCGCCACCTTGGCCTCGCGCGTGCCCAGCGCATGCGCGATCCGGCCGGATGCGGCGCCCAGCCAACGCGCGACGGACAACGGAAGCAGGCCGACCAGTGCGGCGCCGGCGAACATCATCCGCCCGAGGATTTGCGAAACAGCCATGGCCCCAGTGTAAATTGCCGACGGGTCCGGGGCATGGGCCGATCTGCACAGACCTTCCTTTCCGCGACGAGCCGCCGATGATCGCCCTGATCCAACGCGTTACCGAAGCCGCCGTGTTCGTCGACGACGCCTGCGTCGGGCGCATCGATGCCGGTCTGCTGGCGCTGGTCGCGGTCGAACCCGACGACGATGAGGCGCGCATCCGCCGCATGTGCGAGCGCCTGCTCGGTTACCGCGTTTTCCCCGACGCGCAGGACAAGATGAACCTGTCGCTGACCGATACCGGCGGCGGCCTGTTGTTGGTCAGCCAGTTCACGCTGGCGGCCGACACGCGCAAGGGCATGCGGCCCAGCTTCACGACGGCGGCCGCGCCCGAGGCGGGGCGGCGCGGTTTCGATCGCCTGGTCGAACTCTGCCGGCAGGCGCATGGCCCCGCGGGCCGCGTTGAAACCGGCCGTTTCGGCGCCCATATGAGGATCAGCCTGGTCAACGACGGCCCGGTCACTTTCCGGCTGACGTCCTGAGGTCAGTGCGGCTTCCGGATATAAAGTCCTTTCAGAACATATACATAGCGCAGAAAATGGCGCCCTGTGTATAATACGCGGTTCCTCCGACCCCTTTCCCCTTGGCAGACTTCATGGCCACCGACCGTCCTGCGCAACAGTCCGAAATCAAGCAGCTGATCAGCAAAGGCCTCGAGCAGGGTTACCTGACCTTCGCCGAAGTCAACGATCACCTGCCCGACGACATCGTCGATCCGGAACAGATCGAAGACATCATCGGCATGATCAACGGCATGGGCATCGAAGTGCACGATGTCGCGCCCGACGCCGAAACGCTGCTGATGGCCGACAGCGCGCCGGCGCGTTCGGAAGACGACACCGTCGCCGCCGAAGAAGCCGCGGCCGCGCTCAGCGCGCTCGACACCGAAGGCGGTCGCACCACCGATCCGGTGCGCATGTACATGCGCGAGATGGGGTCGGTCGAACTGCTGACCCGCGAAGGCGAAATCGCCATCGCCAAGCGCATCGAGGAAGGCCTGTACCAGGTGCACGCCTCGCTCGCCAGCTTCCCCTGGTCCACGCAACTGCTGCTGGAGGACTACGACCAGTTCCTCGAAGGCAAGAAGCGCCTGTCCGAAGTGATCACCGGGTTCCTCGATCTCGAGCCGGCGGCGGAAGAAATTCCCGCCGAAATCGACGAGAACGCCGAGATCGAAGTCGAGGAAACCGAAGAAGGCGACGGCGAAGCCGATACCGTGCCGGACACCGGCCCGGATCCGGCCGAAGTGGCGCGTCGCATGGATACGCTGCGCAGCCTGCAGTCGAAGTTCCACAAGAGCCACGCCAAGGTCGGTCCGGCCGACAAGAAGACGCTGAAGCTGCGCGCCGAGATGGCCGAGGAATTCCTCCGCCTCAAGCTCCCGCTGGCCCAGGTCGACGCCTTCACGCGCAAGTTGCGCGAAGTGGTCAACTCGATCAAGGAACACGAGCGCCGCGTGCTCGACATCGCCACCCGCGACGCCAAGATGCCGCGCAAGGACTTCATCAAGGCCTGGCCGGGCAGCGAAACCGATACCAGCTGGGCCGACGAGGTCATCCGCCGCAAGCAGAAGTGGTCGTCGGGCATCCGCGAGTTCAAGGACCTGATCGTCGCCGAGCAGGAAAAGCTCATCGGCGTCGAACAGACCCTGCACCTGTCGCTGGCCGACATCAAGGAAATCAACCGTGCCGTCGCCTATGGCGAAGCCAAGGCGCGCAAGGCGAAGAAGGAAATGGTCGAGGCCAACCTGCGCCTGGTGATTTCCATCGCCAAGAAATACACCAACCGCGGCCTGCAGTTCCTCGACCTGATCCAGGAAGGCAACATCGGCCTGATGAAGGCCGTGGACAAGTTCGAGTACCGCCGCGGCTACAAGTTCAGCACGTACGCCACGTGGTGGATCCGCCAGGCCATCACGCGCTCCATCGCCGACCAGGCGCGCACGATCCGCATCCCGGTCCACATGATCGAGACGATCA
>CAYWHO010000089.1:0-8427 GCA_964458195.1 uncultured Arenimonas sp. | reverse complement strand
CATCGAGGGCCGCGTCCCGTACCGCGGCCTGCTGCGCAACATCGTGCACCAGCTCGCCGGCGGCCTGCGCGCCTCCATGGGTTACGTCGGCTGCGCCGACATCGAGCAGATGCGCACGCGGCCGAAGTTCGTTCGTGTGACCAACGCCGGCACGCGCGAGGCGCACGTGCACGACGTGCAGATCACCAAAGAGCCGCCGAACTACCGCACCAGTTGAACACCGAGGGAGGCCGAGCGCCTCCCTCGCTTCTTTGAGAGTACCGTTCCGCCATGACCGACCTGCACAACGACAAGATCCTCATCCTCGATTTCGGCGCGCAATACACGCAGCTGATCGCGCGACGCATCCGCGAGTTCGGCGTCTACTGCGAAATCTGGGCCTGGGACCACGATCCGGCCGAGATCGCCGCCTGGGGCGCGAAGGGCATCATCCTGTCCGGCGGCCCGGAATCGACGACGGAAAAGGACTCGCCGCGCGCGCCGCAATGCGTCTATGACGCCGGCTTGCCGATCCTAGGCATTTGCTACGGAATGCAGACGATGGCCATGCAGCTCGGCGGCGCCGTCGAGGGCGGCCACCACCGCGAGTTCGGTTACGCCGAAGTGGAAATCACCTCCGAATGCGCCCTGCTGGATGGACTGAAGGATCACCCCGGCAGCCCGCCGCGGCTGGATGTCTGGATGAGCCATGGCGATCGCGTCACCCGCATTCCGGAAGGTTTCGAGGTCGTCGCGCGCACGGAGACGGTGCCCATCATCGCGATGGCCGACGAATCCCGCCGTTGGTACGGCGTGCAGTTCCATCCGGAAGTCACGCACACGCGTTCCGGCAACGACATGCTGCGCCGTTTCGTCGTCGAGATCTGCGGCTGCAGGACGCTGTGGACCGCCGCCAACATCATCGACGACCAGATCGCCCGCGTGCGCGCCCAGGTCGGCGAGGACGAGGTGCTGCTGGGTCTGTCCGGCGGCGTCGATTCCTCCGTCGTGGCGGCCCTGCTGCATCGCGCGCTGGGCGAGCGCCTGACCTGCGTGTTCGTCGACACCGGCCTGCTGCGCTGGAAGGAAGGCGACCAGGTGATGGCGATGATGGCCGAGCACATGGGCGTCAAGGTCATCCGCGTCAACGCCGCCGAGCGCTATTTCGCCGCGCTCGCCGGCGTGGCCGACCCGGAAGCCAAGCGCAAGATCATCGGCAAGCTTTTCATCGACATCTTCGAGGAAGAGTCGGCCAAGCTGAAGAACGTGCGCTGGCTGGCCCAGGGCACGATCTATCCCGATGTGATCGAGTCGGCCGGCAGCAAGACCGGCAAGGCGCACGTCATCAAGAGCCACCACAATGTCGGCGGCCTGCCTGAATACATGAAGCTCGGCCTGGTCGAGCCGTTGCGCGAACTTTTCAAGGACGAAGTGCGCCGCCTAGGCGTCGAACTCGGCCTGCCGCGCGACATGGTCTATCGCCACCCGTTCCCGGGCCCTGGGCTGGGTGTGCGCATCCTCGGCGAGGTGAAGGCCGAGTACGCCGAGATCCTGGCGCAGGCCGACGCCATCTTCATCGAGGAATTGCGCAAGGCGGACTGGTACGACCGCACCAGCCAGGCCTTCGCCGTCTTCCTGCCGGTGAAATCCGTCGGCGTGGTCGGCGATGCCCGTGCCTACGAATGGGTGATCGCACTACGCGCCGTGGAGACAGTCGATTTCATGACCGCGCACTGGGCGCATCTGCCCTATGAGCTGTTGGATAACGCTACACGCCGTATAATCAATGAGATACGCGGTATTTCTCGCGTAGTGTATGACATCAGTGGGAAGCCGCCCGCCACGATCGAGTGGGAGTGAGCTCGGCGATGCCGGACCTGTTCGACGCCCAGGACCCGATCGAAAGCCTGCCGCGGGGCAACGACCGGCTGTTCTTCGCGTTCTTTCCCGATGCGCAGGCGATCGAACGGATATTGCGGTTGGCGAACGAGATTGGATCGCAGGAGGGTTTGAGGGGCTCGCCGCTGTTGCCCAGCCGCCTGCACGTGACCCTGGCCCATCTCGGCGATTTCCACGGCGTGCCGCCGCGCATCGTGGAGATCGCCAGCGATGCGGCGGCGATGCTTTCGGCTGAACCGGGCTTCGATATCCGTTTCGATCGCGTCGTCAGCTTCAGCGGTCGCGAGCAAAAGCCGCTGGTGCTGGTCGGGCGCGAGGGCGTGGAAGCGGTCACCGCGTTCCGCGAGCGCTTGAAGTCGGCCTTGCTGAAGTGCGGACTGAAAATCGACCCGCGTTTCAAGCCGCACGTCACGATGCTGTACGACAGCAAGAGCCTTCCCGAGCGTACCGTCGACCCCATTGCCTGGCATGCCGGCGAACTGGTGCTCGTGCACAGTCTCGTCGGGAAATCGAAACACGTTCATCTGCGGCGATGGCCGTTGCGCGGCGCGAATGCCGACGGGCCGGGAGCGTTCGACGCCAGCGAGGCCGATCGCCGCTGGATGAGTCGCGCGCTGGAGTTGGCCGAACAAGCCGCCACGAAGGCCGATGAGGCTCCCATCGGCGCCGTCCTGGTCGGAGCGGATGGGCGATGGCTGGCCGAAGCGAGCAATCTCAATGCCGCCCGCAACGACCCCAGCGCGCATGCGGAAATCCTCGCCATGCGCGCCGGCGGCGAAGCGCTGGGCAGCAAGCGCCTCGCGGGCTGCACGCTCTACGTGACGCTGGAGCCTTGCGCGATGTGTGCGGCGGCGATGGTGCATGCGCGCATCGGCCGCGTGGTCTTCGCCGCGACGGCGCCCAAGACCGGGGCGGCGGGCAGCGTGATGGACCTGCTGCGCGATCCGCGCCAGAACCATCAGGTCGAGGTACACGGCGGCCTGATGGCGGACGCGTCGGCGCGGTTGTTGAGCGGCTATTTCAGCGGGAAACGCTGAGCTAGGCGTTGCGCGCGACGCGGTCCTTCTCGAGTTCGCGTTCGATGTCCTGATTCAAGGTGGCGAGGCTGAGCCTCGCTTCGCGACCGAGCTGGATCGACGCCCCCAGCACCAGGAGTACGCCCAGCACGGCCAGGGCCGTCGGCAGCACGTCGAGCCGGTAACCGACGAACTGGTCGACCGCGATCGCCAAGCTCGTGCCGACGAAGGCGCTCATCGCCGCATACAGCATCTGCAGGGCCCGCAGGACGATCTTCGCCCTCAGGCGATGCTGCGCGATCTTGTTCTCCAAGCGTGTCCGTTCCTCGGGCGAAGCCAGGGGCTGCAGCTCGGCGATCAGCACCCGCATGCGATCGACCACCCGCGCGAGCCGCCCATTCGACGAGACGAGCAGGGAACTGGTGGCGGTGAGGAAAAAGGCGGGCGTGATCATCGCCGAGACGACGGCGTAGTGCTCGCTGTTGAGGCCGAAGGGCTGCGGCATGGGGCTTCCGGGAGCGGGGGCGGGCCAAGGTATGATGCCGTCACCCTCGACCGCATGCGAGACCGATGAGCCAGAGCCATCCCGAAAACCTGATCTGGATCGACCTGGAAATGACCGGGCTCGATCCCGATGCCGATTCGATCATCGAAATCGCCACGCTGGTCACCGACGGCCAGCTCAACATCCTGGCGGAAGGACCCGAGTTCGCCATCCGCCATCCGCTGGCCCGGCTCGAGGCGATGGACGAATGGAACCGCAACACGCATGGACGCAGTGGCCTGTGGGATCGCGTACTGGCCAGCGACGTGGACATGGCGCAGGCCGAGGCGCGCACGATCGATTTCCTGAGCGCCTGGGTGCCGGCCGGCAAGTCGCCGATCTGCGGCAATTCGATCTGCCAGGACCGCCGCTTCCTCGTGCGGCACATGCCCCGGCTGGAAAAGTACTTCCACTATCGCAACCTGGACGTCAGCACGCTCAAGGAACTGGCCCGGCGCTGGTCGCCTTCGCTGCTGTCTGGTTTCACCAAGGCCGGCGCGCATACGGCGCTGTCGGACATCCGCGAGTCGGTGCAGGAGTTGGCATATTATCGGCAGGCGATGGGGCGGCTCGGCGGGCTGCCCTGATGTGATCTCGGATCGGCGAAAGGGAGCGACGATGGGACGGGCCGCCTGGGGACTGTTGCTGTTGCTGGTGTCCTTCACGGCCGCGGCGGCCACGCTCGACGACAAGCCGCTGTCGAGCTATTCCCGCGAAGTCTGGACCACGCGCGACGGCCTGCCGCATAACCAGGTCAACGGCATCGCGCAGACGCGCGAGGGTTATCTCTGGTTCGCGACCTGGGAAGGCATCGTCCGCTACAACGGCCAGGAGTTCCGCGCCTTCGGCCGGCAGAACGTGCCGGAACTGAAGGACAACGGCATCCGCTCGGTCGCCACCGGACGCGGCGGCGACCTGATACTCGGCACCTCACGCGGCGGCGTCAGCGTGCTGCGCGGGGAGCGTTGGCAGAACTACAGCACCGCCAATGGGCTGAGCCAGAACGAGATCATGACCGCGATCCAGGATCGCGCCGGCCGCATCTGGGTCGCGACCGAAAGCGCGGGGCTCAACCGCATCAGCAACGGGCAGGTCCGCGTCTTCGGCAAGAAGGACGGGTTTCCGGAAGGCGTGGTTTACACGCTGCTGGAAGACGGCAACGGCGCGATCTGGGCCGGCACCCGTTATGGCCTGGTGCGCATCGAAGGCGAACGCCTGCAGATTTTCGACCACACCCACGGCCTGCCGCACGCGGCGATCTTTTCCATCGAGATCGCGCCACAGGGCGGGCTCTACGTGGGCACCGAACGTGGCGTTTACGTCGGCGAGAACGGCCGTTTCCGGCCCCTGCTGCCCGATTTCCCCGATGAAGCCATCCCGAGCCTGAAAGTCGACGACAGCGGCGAGCTCTGGATCGGCACGGTGAACCGCGGCCTGATGCGTTACGGCCCGCAGGGGCTGGAAACCTTCGACACTTCCAGCGGCCTGCCGAACAATCGCGTGGCCTCGTTGTTCGTCGATCGCGAGGGCAGCGTCTGGGTCGGTACCAATGCCGGCCTGCTGCGTTTCGCCGATACGCCCTTCATCAGCATCGACTCGCATAGCGGCCTGACCGACGACTACGTGCGCTCGGTGTTGCAGGACAGCAGCGGCGATGTCTGGATCGGTACGGCGCGGGGCCTCAATCGTTGGCGCGAGGGCAAGGTGAGCCGCGCCTCGGCGCTGGGATCCAACGACCAGGTGTTGAGCCTGGAACAGGACGCCGACGGCAGCCTCTGGGTCGGCATGTATTCCACCGGTCTGGAACATTGGGTCAACGGCGCCCCGCAGTCGTCGATCACCGCCGAATCGGGCCTGCCCGGCAACCAGGTGCGCGCGCTGCTGCAGGCGCGCGACGGCGCGCTGTGGATCGGCACATCCACCGGCCTGGCGCGGCGACAGAACGGCAAGATGCAGATATTCACGCGCAAGGACGGCTTGCCGCGCGATTTCATCATCAGCCTGCACGAAGCGCTGGACGGCAAACTCTGGATCGGCACGGCGAACGGCCTCGCGTACTACGCCGACGGCAAGATCACGCCGATCCGCATCGACAGCCTGGAAGAAGCGCAGGATGTTTTCGGCATCCATGAGGATCCCGACGGTACCCTGTGGTTCGCCAGCGATCGCGGCCTGATCCGCTACAAGAAGGGACAACTCGCCATCATCGGCGTGCGCCAGGGCATGCCCGTGGACACCCTGTTCCAGGTCGTCACCGACAACTACGGCAATTTCTGGCTGACGTCGAACTCCGGCGTGATCTACCTGCGCCGCGAGCAGGTCAATGCCGTGCTCGACGGCCAGCGCGAGGCGATCGATTACCAGCAGTTCGCCGAAGCCGACGGCATGGCCAGCGCGCAATGCAACGGTGGCGCCGGTCCGGCGGCGATGCGCGTGCGCGACGGCAGCATCTGGGTCGCGACCGCCAAGGGCGTGGCCGTCGTGCAGCCCGACCAACTGGCGCGCTACCGGGTGGCGCCGCCGCCGGTGGTGATCGAAGGCGTGCGCGTCGACGACAACGAGACCTTGTTGGGCAACGCCCTGGTGTTGC
The DNA here is from genome assembly GCA_964458195.1 of uncultured Arenimonas sp. Lineage (GTDB taxonomy): Bacteria > Pseudomonadota > Gammaproteobacteria > Xanthomonadales > Xanthomonadaceae > Arenimonas. Next base: position 2,399 of record CAYWHO010000089.1, on the reverse strand, counting down.
CGCCGGGTACGCGCAAGCTCGAACTGGACTACGTGAGCCTGAGTTATCGCACGCCGGAACAGATCCGCTACCGCTATCGCCTTGAGGGTTTCGACAACAACTGGGTCGAGCGCAACCAGATGCGGCAGGCGCAGTACACCAACCTCGCGCCCGGCAAGTACCAGTTCAAGGTCAGCGCGGCGCTGCGCGGCAGCGGCTGGAGTCCGGAAACGGCCACGCTCAATTTCGAGATCCAGCCGCGCTTCTACCAGCGCCCCTGGTTCCTGCCCTTGGCCGGTTTGCTGCTGGCGTTGTTCCTCTACGGTCTGTACCGCGCCCGCGTGGCCAGCCTGGAGGCGCGCGAGCGCGAACTGAGTTCGACCGTCGCCGAGCGCACGCGTGATCTACGCCTGAAGAACGACGAACTGGAGATCCTCAACCAGACGATCAAGCAGCAGTCCGAAGCCTTTGAATTGCAGGCGCGGACCGATGCGCTGACCGGTCTGGCCAACCGTCGCAGCATGGACGAACAACTGGACGCCAGCTTCCGCGCCGCCATTCGCGACGGCCAGCCGCTGTGTTTCGGCCTGCTGGATATAGACCACTTCAAGCGCATCAACGACAACTTCTCGCACGATGTCGGCGACCAGGCGCTCAAGCTCGTGGCGGACGTCATGGCGGGAGAGCTCGGCAGCGGACGCGTGGCGCGCTGGGGCGGCGAGGAATTCGCGCTGCTCTTCGTCGGCCTGGACGTCGCGCAGTCGCGCGAACTGTGCGAGCGCGTGCGGCAGGCGATCGAGCGGGTGGATTGCGGCCAGTTCGCGCCGGGCCTGAAGATCACCGCCAGTATCGGTTTGGCCGAACGCACCGGATTGCCGCATCGCGAACGGTTGGTGTCCCGCGCCGACCAGAAGCTGTACGAAGCGAAGAACGGCGGCCGCAACCGCGTCGTTTCCTGAGCCCGGAAGGGCGCGTCAGTCGCCGTCCTGCACGGCCGCGGTCAGCTGCGCCAGCGGCCGGCCTTCGGCGTCGTGGTGGTAGACGTGCAGGTCGCGTTGCGGATACGGGATGCTGATGCCGAGCTGGCCGAAACGGGCATACACGGCTTCCATCAACTCGGTCTTGACTGTGCCGTGGTCGGGCGCGAAGGCCCAGACGCGCAGTTGCAGGTTGACGCTGCTTTCCGCCAGTTCGGTCACGACCACCGCGGCGGCGGGTTCGGATTTCACCAGCTTGTTCTCGGAAGCGATCGCCAGCAGCGTCGTGCGGGCGCGGGCGATGTCGTCGCCGTAGGCGATGCCCACCGGGATATCCACGCGGCGATCGCCGCGCAGGGTGAAATTGGTGATCGGGGCCGCGGTGATCTGGCTGTTCGGCAGGATGATCGTGCGGTTGTCGCCGGTCACCAGCAAGGTCTGGAAAATGCGGACCTGGTCGACCACGCCTTCCAACCCGGCGATCTGCACCTGGTCGCCCTTGCGAAAGGGATGCAGGACGATGAGCATCACGCCCGACGCGATATTGGCCAGCGAGTCTTTCAAGGCCAGGCCGATGGCGAGGCCGGCAGCGCCGACGACGGCGAGCAGGGACGTGGTCGGCACGCCGGCGAAATCCAGCGCCGCGATCAGGGCAACGACGACGGCGGCCGAATAGGCGACGGTGCGCAGGAAGCTGCGCAGCGTTTCCTCGACCTGGAAACGCAGCATCAGGCGTTCGAGCGCGCGCGCGAGCACGCGCGCCAGCCACAGTCCGATGAAGGCGATCGCCAGCGCCGTCAGCATGCGCAGCACCCACTCATGGCTCAGGGCCGACGCGAGCAGCGCCTGGACGCGGGCCATCGTGTAGTCCACGCCGGCCTCAGTGCTTCGCCAGCTTGGCCAGGCGCAGCCAGGTGTCGACCACGGTGTCCGGGTTCAGCGAAACCGATTCGATACCCTGCTGCATCAGCCATTCGGCGAGATCCGGGTGGTCGCTCGGGCCCTGGCCGCAAATGCCGATGTACTTGCCCTTGGCGCGCGCCGCCTGGATGGCCATCGACAGCATCTTCTTCACGGCGGGATTACGTTCGTCGAACAGATGGGCGACGATGGCCGAGTCGCGATCCAGGCCGAGGCTGAGCTGGGTCAGGTCGTTCGAGCCGATCGAGAAGCCGTCGAAGATCTCGAGGAATTCGTCCGCCAGCAGCGCGTTCGAGGGCACCTCGCACATCATGATGAGCTTGAGGCCGTTGCGACCGCGCTCGAGGCCGTTCTCGCGCAGCACCTCGATCACCTGGCGGCCCTCGTCGAGCGTGCGCACGAAGGGGATCATGACCCAGGCGTTGGTCAGGCCCATCTCGTCGCGCACCTTGCGCACGGCGCGGCACTCCAGCGCGAAGCAGTCGCGGAATCCCGGGTCGATGTAGCGCGAGGCGCCGCGGA
>CAYWHO010000088.1:0-8609 GCA_964458195.1 uncultured Arenimonas sp. | reverse complement strand
GGCTTGCCCTTGTAGGCCCATTGCTGCCGGCCGTCCTTGCGCTGCACGAGCGTGAACGGCCCTCGCGGTTGCGCGCCGGCGTCGGCGAAGATCGGCGGCCACAACAGGCGGCACTGCGCATCGCAATTGCTCTTGCCCGGATCGGTGTCGCCATCGTAGGTGTAGAGGCCGCGTCCTTTGACATCGACCAGGATGCCGTTGCGCTGCCGGATCGGCGGATAGGCCTCCGCAGTTGGCGGTGGCGTGGGTGCGCTGGCCGGCGGTTCGCTGGTCTGCGCCATCGGCGCGGCGAGCGGCGCCATCGCCAGTAGCGCGACAAGGCCGAACAAGAAGACTGGCTTGCGGTTTTTCATTGTCCTTCCCCGAAAACGAAGTTCGGCCACATGGGCCCGGTCAGGGGAATACGCAGGGACGGGGGCCACTGGATGCAGCCCGCCCTCGTGGACGGATGCGGGCGGAAAAAGGCGTGAAGGTTTCACGAAGCTTTCACGGGAACCGCCCATTTCGCCGCATCCGGGTCATTCGCCGCCGCGTAGGTACGGGTATCGCCGCTCGCGTTCGCACCGAGGGCGATGACGTCGGGGCCGGCATCGCCACGACGTCCATCCGGCGAACATTCAGGGAAAAACCACATGAAACGCATCGTCATCGCCACCGTCATCGCCTCCGCGCTGTTCGGCGGCAGCACGTCCTTCGCTTCCAGCCATCGCGAGGCGCCGCTGATCTCGCAGACGCCGAAACTGGACGCGACCGACTTCTACATGTTCCGCAGCTACGAAAGCGGCCGCGAAGGCTATGTCACCTTCCTGGCCAACTACCAGGGCCTGCAGGACGGCTATGGCGGTCCGAACTACTTCACCATGGATCCGACCGCCCTGTATTCGATCCGCATCGACAACAACGGCGACGCGGTCGAAGACATTTCCTTCGACTTCAAGTTCGCCAACACCTACCAGAACCTCGCCGTGCCGGTGAACGGCGTCAACGTGGCGGTACCGCTGAGCAACATCGGCCAGTTCGGCTCGACGCCCGGCGCGAACGACGGCGTCAAGAACGTCATCGAGACCTATACCGTGGCGGTGTCGCGCAAGCTGGCGGTGAAGAGCGCGACCAACCTGTCCGTGCCCGGCACCACGTTCCGCAAGCCCTTCGACAACATCGGCAACAAGTCCATCCCGAACTACGCCGCCTATGCCGACAGCCACATCTACCGCATCGGCCTGCCCGGCTGCGCCGGCGAGGGTCGCGTATTCGTCGGCCAGCGCAAGGACGGTTTCGCCGTGAACCTGGGCGAAGTCTTCGACCTGGTCAACCTCAACCCGCTGGGCGCGCCCAACGGCCGCAGCAACATCATCGACGACAAGAATGTCACCACGATCGCGCTCGAGGTGCCGATCGCCTGCGTCACCTCGGGAAGCAGCACGATCATCGGCGCCTGGACCACGGCCCGCACCACCGGCACCAATCCGCGCCAGGTGTCGCGCCTGTCCGCGCCGCTGGTGAACGAAGTGGTGATCGGCCTGCCCGACAAGGACAAGTTCAACGGATCGCTTCCGAAGAACGACGCGCAGTTCGCCACTTACGTCACCAACCCGACCTTGCCGGCGCTGATCGAGATCCTGTTCCCGGCCGTGCAGGCTCCGACCCTGTTCCCGCGCACCGACCTGGTGGCCGCGTTCCTCACCGGGCTTGACGGACTGAACAAGCCGGCCAATGTCGTTCCGGCGGAAATGATGCGGCTCAATACCAGCATCGCCCCGAAGGCCGCCGCGGCGCAGAGCAACCTCGGCGCGCTGGCGGGCGACATCGCCGGTTTCCCCAACGGCCGCCGCCCGGGCGACGACGTGGTGGACATCGAACTGCGGGTCGCGATGGGTGCGCTGCTGCCGATCGAGCAGGCGCCGTCGGGCCAGCTGCCGTACACGGACGGCGCGACGGTTTCGGCGACGGAGTTCCGCAACAACTTCCCCTACCTCACCACGCCGATCCCCGGCGCCAGCAACTGATGCGACCGGAGCCGGCGGCCTTGCCGCCGGCTCTTCGCGGACAAGACACGATGAATCGAATTTTCCTGCTGCTTTGCCTCGTGGCGCTGGCACCCGTGGCGTGGGCGCAAAAACCGCCGATGGAAATACCGCGCGACGACGCGCTGGTGATCGAACGCTTGCCGGCCGGCTACGTATCGCCGCCCGCGCGCGATACCGCGCCCAGCCTGGAGCAGGTACGCGCCCTGATGGCGGCCGCCAGCCGCAACGGCGACGCTCGCCTGGCCTCGCGAGCCGAAGCCTTGCTGCCGCGACTGGCGCGAACGCAACCGGCGGAAACGATCTGGCTGCTGCAGGCCTACGCCGCCCAGCACCGGCACGACTTCGCCGGCGCACTGGCCGTGCTCGATCGCCTGCTCGCACGCCATCCGGCCGATGCCGACGCCCGCCATCTTCGCGCGCAGATCCATCTCGTCGGCGGACGGCTCGATCGCGCGAAACAGGACTGCACGGCGCTGGCCTTGGGCATTGACAGCCGGCGCGCTCTGCTTTGTTTCGCTGCCCTGTCCGAGCGCCGGCACGATACCCGCCAGGGCATCGCCCTGCTGACGCGCTGGCTCTCGCAAGCCTCCGCGACCGATCCGTCGCGAACCTACGCACTGACGCTGCGCGCCGAGTTCGCGTCGATGCAGTCGGCGGGCGACGCCGACCGATGGTTCCGACAAGCCTTGGCGGCGCAACCGCAACACGTCGGCACATTGGCCGCCTACGCCCGCCACCTGCGCCGGAACGGCGAGTTCGCCCAAGCCTGGGACCTGTTGCGCGATGCGCCGGACGCCGACCGCCTGCTACTGGAGCAGGCGCTGCTGGCGCGCGCATTGAACCGCCCGGACGCGGGCGCGCTCGCGCGGCGCCTGCAGCAACGATACCGCCTCGCACATGCGGTCGGCGCTGCGCCGGAAGCGCGCGAAGAAGCCGAATTCGCCCTCAGCCTGGGGGGCGATGCGCCGCGCGCGCTGCAGCTGGCGCAGAGCAATTTCGCCACGCAACGCGACCGCGAAGACGTCGAGCTGTTCTGCCGCGCGGCCATCGCAGCCGGCGAGACGCAGACGCTGCAATCGCTTCGACGCTGGGCCGCTTCGCAACAACTCCTCCCCACCGAAGACGGCTGCCCGCGCGCATGAAAACGCCCCTAGTATTGCGGCTTTCCCTGCTCGCCCTGCTGGCCTTGCTTGGGTCGAACCCGGCCGTAGCGCATTCGCTGTCCGTCGCCCACGTCGACATCGACAGCCGCGACGGCCGGCAGAACCTTCGGGTCGATCTGGATATTCCCCTGCGCGACGTCGCGCTGAGTTTGGCTCTGGACGCCAACGGCGACGGTGCGTTGACCTGGGGCGAGGTGCGCGCTCAAAACGCCGCGCTGCAGGCGATGGCCGCCGGTGCGCTGCGCCTGTCGGACGAGACGGGCCCCTGCGCACTGCGCGCCGACCGGCTGGGCCTGCGCCGCTACGACGATGGCACCTATGTCGCGCTCGCGCTCACCGCCGCCTGTCCCGGCGAGGGCGAGTTGCGCCTGGACTACTCGCTGATGTTCGCGAGCGATCCGCAGCATCGCGCGCTCGTTACCTGGCGCGATGCCGACGGGATCGAAACCCGCATCGCCACGACACAGGCGCGGCGCGTCGTCTTCGCCAGCGAACATGGCAACGCGGGCGGGACCTTCACCGCGTTCCTGCGCGAAGGCGTGACGCATATCCTCTCCGGTTACGACCACCTCGCCTTCCTCGCCACGCTGCTGCTGCCGGCGGTGTTGGTCCGGGGCGCCGGACGCTGGTCGCATGCCGAACACGCGAGCGACGGGCTGCGCCAGGCATTTGCCACCATCACCGCTTTCACCGCCGCGCACTCGATCACGCTGGGCATGGCGGCCCTGGGCCTGCTGCGTCCGGCGGCCGCCTGGATCGAGCCCTTGATCGCGCTCAGCGTCGCCTTCGCCGCCGCGCACAATCTGCGCCCGCTATTGCACGATCGCTTGTGGGTAATGGCGTTCGCTTTCGGCCTGATCCACGGTTTCGGTTTCGGCGGAGCCCTGCAGGAAATCGGCTTGCCGCAGAACGATCGCGTGCTCGCCCTCGCCGGATTCAACCTCGGCGTGGAATTCGGGCAGTTGGCGGTGGCGGGCGCGGTTTTCCCGCTGCTTTTGCTTGTGCGCGATCGCGCCTGGTATTCGCGCTGGTTGATGCCGGGCGCGTCGCTGGCGATCCTGGGGATCGCCTGCGCCTGGGCTTACGAACGCCTGGCCTGAATTCGCTCGCACCGGCCCGGTACGACGCTCGCGCGCGACAACAAGAAACGCCCCGGCAAGCCGGGGCGTCGTTGGTACAGCTTCGCGATCCTCAGGCCTGCGGTGCGCAGTCCAGGCGCTCGCGCGGCTCGCCGCGGATCAGGAACATCGCACCCCGCGGCGAGGTGAAGCTGGCGTGCCGGCGACCGGCCAGGGCCAGGACGAAATCGCCCGGGAAATATTCGGCTTCGCCTTGCACCAGCGATCCTTCCAGGATCAGGCATTCCTCGTCCTGGCTGTGCGCGTGCGAAGGCAGCTCGGCGCCAGGATCCATGCGCCACAGGGTGGTCTCGCTGTCGGCATCCCGGCGCAGGCGTTTGATGCTGATGCCGGGCAGCACGACCTGCCATTCGCCTTCGCCGGCGCGCACTACGCGCTGCGAGGGTTCGGCAAGCCGGGCGAAAATCTTTTCGCGGACGCGCGCGGAGACATCGGCCGGAACCGGCTGCGCGGGCAATTCCCCCGCCAACGCGGCCAGCAGCACCGCTTCCTTCGCATTGTCTTCAATCATCGGCGTCCTCTCCTGCCTGCATCGCCTCGCGCAAAGACGCCAGTCCGCGGCGCGCGTGCGATTTGACCGTACCCAGTGGCCAGCCCGTCCGGTCGGCCACTTCTTGCTGACTCAAATCTTCATGGAAGAGCAGTCGCAACACGCACTGCTGCGGTTCGCTCAAGGCAGCGAACGCGGCCCTGACCTGTCGCGCCGCCCACCACCGCTCCGCCAACTGCTCGGCGCCGGGCTCTTCACACTCTCTATACGCCGCCGCATCGTCGTCCGGATGCAGCTCCACTTCCAGCGAGCGGCGCCGACGTCGGCGGTTGATGTCCATCGCCCGGCTCCAGGCCAGGGTCTGCAGCCAGGCCATCGGCTCGCCGCGCTGGCGCTGATAGTCCGCGGCCTGGTTCCAGACTTGCAGATACGTATCCGCCACCGCCTCTTCGGCATCCGCCGCGTGTCCCAGAACGCGCTGCGCGACGGCGTACACGCGGCCGAGCGTGAGTTCGTACAAGGATTCGAGCGCAGCCTGATCGCCTCCGGCGATTCGGGCGATCAGGTCCGCAAGGCTGTTGGCATCGCCCGTGGCGGAAGGAAACGGCGCGGCAACAGACATGCAGAGGGGGTGTCGAATGTGAATCGACCCACAGTTTATGTAAGTGGCCGGCAAAGCGTCCACGGGAACCGGCGCCGCAAAAAAATGGCGGCCGGAATACGGCCGCCAAGTCCCTGCTCAAGGGTCTGTGCCGGCCGCTTCCCGGGGAGAGACGAAGCAGCCAGGCATTGAGGGGAACGCCCTGCCGCGGAAAAAGCGGACAGCCCCGCTGGCCGGCCGGAATCGGCCCGCCCGGGCCGCGGCCGGGACTTAACCGGCGTATCGCAAACGCGTTAGAGCGTTTGCTTTACACTACGCCGCGCCGAGCGCCTTGGTTTCGGCCTGAGCGAAGCATTTATCCCATTAATTTCATCTACTTGCGGAATATTCCTGAAGTCGTGAGTCAGCCGCCGGGCTGCGCACTTCCAGGCTGTCCCGCGCGGAGTCCGTCATGATTTTCGACACCATCGCCCACACCGGTCACGAAGAAGTCGTCTTCTGCCACAACAAGGACGCTGGCCTGAAGGCCATCATCGCGATCCACAATTCGGTGCTGGGCCCTGCCCTCGGCGGCCTGCGCATGTGGCCTTACGCCACCGAACAGGACGCGCTCAACGACGTGCTGCGCCTGAGCCGCGGCATGACCTACAAGGCGGCGGTGTCGGGTCTTAATCTGGGCGGCGGAAAGGCGGTGATCATCGGCGATCCCGGCAAGGACAAGTCGGAAGCGCTGTTCCGCGCTTTCGGCCGTTTCGTCAACTCGCTCAACGGCCGCTACATCACCGCCGAGGACGTCGGCATCGACGTCAACGACATGGAATACGTGTTCCGCGAGACCGAATTCGTCACCGGCGTGCACCAGGTGCACGGCGGCTCGGGCGATCCCTCGCCCTTCACCGCCTACGGCACCCTGCAGGGCCTGATGGCGGCGCTGAACGTCAAGTTCGGCAACGAAGATGTGGGCAAGTACAGCTACGCCGTACAGGGCGTGGGCCACGTCGGCATGGAATACGTGAAGCTGCTGCGCGAGCGCGGCGCCAAGGTCTTCGTGACCGACATCAACAAGGAACTGGTGCAGCGCGCGGTCGACGACCACGGCGCCGAAGCGGTCGCCGCCGACCAGATCTACGACGTCGACGCCGACGTCTATTCGCCCTGCGCCCTCGGCGGCACGGTGAACGCCAACACGCTGCCGCGCCTGAAGTGCAAGGTGATCTGCGGCGCCGCCAACAACCAGCTGGCGACCGACGAGATCGGCGACGAAGTGATGCGCAAGGGCATGCTGTACGCGCCGGACTACGCGGTGAACGCCGGCGGCCTGATGAACGTCTCGCTCGAGATCGACGGTTACAACCGCGAGCGCGCCATGCGCATGCTGCGCACGATCTACTTCAACCTCGGCCGCATCTTCGAGATCAGCAAGCGCGACAACATCCCGACCTACCGCGCCGCCGACCGCATGGCGGAAGAGCGCATCGCCACGATCGGCAAGCTGCGCCTGCCGCACCTGGGCCAGAGCGCGCCGCGCTTCCAGGGCCGTCGCGGCAGCTAAAGCCGAAAGCGGGGTCAGGTTCCGCTTTTCTTCGGAAAGTGGAACCTGGCCCCTTTTCATGCGGGTAAAGTGGAAGCCGACCCCTGTTCCGGACGCCGGCCATGACCCTTCCACGCCTTTCTGTCGCACCGCTGCTCGCCGGCCTCGCCGTCGCCGCTTTGGCCTTCGCAAGCGGTGTCGCCGCGGAACCGACCCGGTTCGGGACGCGCAGCCTGGACATCCCCGCGCCGGACGGCTTCGAACCGGTCCGCAAAGACCTGCCGCAGGTTTTCGAAATCACCGAGGCGTATTTGCCGCCCGGCAACCGGCTGGTCGAGATCTATCTGGATTCCGACACCAAAGCCGCGCTGCTGGCGGGTAATCCACAGGACCCGTCGCGCTACTACCAGCTGCAGGTGCTGCGCCAGCTCGATGGCGTGACGATCTCGAACGAGGACTTCGCCGCGAACATGGCCCAGGTCGAGGCCGAGATCGCTAAAGTCGCGCCGACGCTGGACAAGCAGGCCGCCGACCTCGCCCGCAGCGGCAACAGCAAGCTGCAACAGCAGACGGGAACGGACGCGCAGGTGTCGCTGAGCGACGTGCAGTACGACGGCGTATTCCGCCGCGAACCCTGGGGCCTGTTTTTCACCATGGGCAGCAACGTCAGCGCCGGCGCCGAACGGCCCACGCGCCTGATCGCCGGTTCGGCCATCGTGATGGTCCAGAACCAACTGCTCTACCTGTATTGCTACACCGACGACGCAGGCCCGGAATCGCGGCGCTGGGCGCAGGAGAACGTCGTCGCCTGGGCGCAGGCCATTCGCGCCGCCAATCCCGACGATCCCGCCACCGAAGCGACTGCGCAACTCGGCTCCGGCTCGCGCAGCTCGGGCGTGCTGCGCGGCGCCATCGTCGGCGCACTGATCGGCGCAATCGTCGGCCTGTCCGTCTGGCTGTTGAAACGACGCAGCGCCGGCTGATCCGCCTGGAAGGAAACGGACGGAACGGGTCGCGACCGATTCCCGCCATCGCGTTTTTTGCGCTTTCGGACGGGCGGATGCCCTAAAATAGGGCGCTTACCTTCCTGCTCCCACGAGATTCGCGCATGCGCTCCTTTCCCCTCGGCGACGACATCGATGCCCTGCGCGACACGGTGCGCCGTTTCGCCGACAGCGAGATCGCCCCGCGCGCCGCGCAGATCGACCACGACAACGTATTCCCGCAGGACCTGTGGCCGAAACTCGGCGACATGGGCCTGCTGGGCATCACCGTGCCCGGCGAGTACGGCGGCAGCGGCATGGGCTTCCTGGCCCACCTGGTGGCGATGGAAGAAATTTCGCGCGCCTCCGGTTCGATCGGCCTGAGCTACGGCGCGCATTCGAACCTGTGCGTGCAGAACCTCTACCACAACGGCAGCGAGGCGCAGCGGCAGAAATTCCTGCCGAAGCTCTGCAGCGGCGAGCACAAGGGCGCGCTGGCGATGAGCGAGCCCGGCGCCGGCTCCGACGTGGTCGGCTCGATGAGCTGCCGCGCCGAATTGCGCGGCGATACTTGGGTCGCCAACGGCAGCAAGATGTGGATCACCAATGGCCCCGAGGCCGACGTACTGGTGGTTTACATGCGCACGGCCGGCAAGGAAGCGGGCAGCCGCAGCC
>CAYWHO010000087.1:0-8615 GCA_964458195.1 uncultured Arenimonas sp. | reverse complement strand
TGGCGGCCGACCATTGCGCGAAGGTGTTGTAGCTGCCGCCGTACATGCCGACGCGACCGTCGCTCCAGTCCTGCGCGGCGACCCAGTCGATCACGGCGGCGGCATCGTCGCCATCGTGTTCGAACGGCGCGATCTTGTCGGGACTGGCGCCCTTACCGCGGCTATAGGCGACGACGGCGTGGTAACCGTGCGATGCCACCGTCTTCGCATCGGCCAGTGCCCAATCGTCGTTCGCGTAGACCGTGAACCCCATCAGCGTCGGCTGCCGGCCCTGCACGGACTTCGCCCGCACGACCAGCGTCGATATCTGCGCGCCGTCCGGGGTCCGGATCAGCACATCGCGTTCGATCCGGTAGCGGCGCGCTTCGTCTTCGGCCATTAGCGCCGGCATCAGCGGCAGGATGGCGGCGAAGACCTGGTGGAATTGGTATAGGCGCACCAGTTCCAGAGCATCGGCCTGGGCGAGGCTGCGTTTGCCGCGGTTTTTCTCCAATGCCGCGTCCAGGCTCTGGCGCGCCATCGGCAGATTGCCGCCGAAGGAAGATTCGACGCGCGACGCGACAAGGTCGTCCAGCCGCGCGAAGCGTTCGTTGAAAACGGAACGGAACGCGGTCGGGAAAACGGGATGCGCCTTCGCCGCCCAGGCATAGAGTTCGTATTGCAGGAACAGGTTTTCCGATCCCGTGCCCCGCAGCGTCCGCAAATCCTGGATGGATTTGATTGCCCCATCGTAGTCGCCGACAACCAGTTGCGAGCGGAAAACACTCGACAGGTAGCGATCGCGGTCGGGATCCCGATATTCCTTCTGGATGCGCTGCGCGAGCGCGCGCATGGAGTTTTTCAACGCGGCATCGTCGCCGGCGGGGGCCGGCTCGTAGGCGAACCCCTGCGCGAACGCATCGCCGAACGCCAGGCACAGCCACAGCAGAAGAACGGCTCTCATCGGCAGGAAGTCCCTTTCGCTTGCGGTTCCCGGCGATTGTAGGTCGGCTTGGTTCGTGGCGGAACGAATGCCGCCGGCGGTTCCAGGTTGGGCTGTAGGGCGGGCCTTGGCCTACCTTTGTTCTTGGCGGATTTATTGGTGGGCTGAAGCCCACCCTACAGCCCAGCCTACAACCCGCCCTACATGCAGCCCAGCCCACATTGCTCCCTTTCCCCGTTTACGGGGAGAGGGTTGCAGAGGGGCAAGCGCGACCGCGATGACGAAAGATCGTGATACGACATCGAAACCAAAATGCAATCGCGCCCAGAGGGCGCTCCCACATGCCGTAGGGCGGGCCTTGGCCCACCATTGTTCTTGGCGGATGTTTTTGACTTTGTAGGGTGGGCTTTAGCCCACCTTTGCTCTTGGCGAGATTCTTGGTGGGCTAAAGCCCACCCTACAGCCCATCCTACAGCCCGCCCTACACAATCCACCCTACTGGCGGATGGAATCGGCGAGGCGCTCCATCGGCGTACGCAGGGCCATTTCCACTTTGTCTTCGGCGTTGAGCGGTGTGTAGTCGAGTTTCTGGCGGATGCCCGGGCCGATCGGCCGGCCGTTGCGATACGGACGCACCATCAGGTAGGCCGTCGTCACCGTCGCGCTCTGGCCGTAGAACTGCAGGTTCTGGCTGCCGATGATTTCGGCTTTCACGCGCAGCACGATGTCGGCGCGGGACGGATTGGTCACCGAGAAACCGGCATTGCTGAGCTTGTCCTCGATCAGCTGTTCGGCCGGAATCATCAGCGCCGGATCGCCATCGGTCTGCACGGCGAAAGTATTGGCGGCGCGACGTTCTTCCACGCGCTGTTCGCGCGCTTCGGCGATGCGTTCGCGACGCGACTTGGCGCCGGTGTCGGCGGGCGCCTCATCCACCTGCGCGACCGTTTGCGCCGGCGCATCTTCGACCGCAGGCGTCGCCGGCGTGGCGGGCGGCTCAGCGACGGTGGCCGTCGCCTCGTTCGCGCTGCCGTCGGGCGCCTTGTTCGCGGCGGCATCGGCCGCGAGCGCGGCGGAGGCATCGGCGGTGGCGTCGCCCATCAGGCTGGCAGCCTTGTCGGTTTCGGCCGGCGTCGTCGCCGCGACGGTTTCGGCCGGCTTCGGCGTCACCATCTTGTACACGCCGTAAGCGCCGCCGAAAAAGAGCAACAGCGCGAGCGCAGCCCAGGCCGGCCACACCGTGCGCGACGGCCGCGGCGGCGGTTCCGACGAAGGTTGCGTGACGCCGGGGCGGGTCGAACCCATCGCGGTCGCGACCGCGGCGGCCGGCACCACCGGCGCGGCGCTGGTGGACGGCAGGCTGCCGACGCGCGGCGGCGGCGTCGGTACGCGCGAAGCCATCGGCGTGACCGGGGTCGCCATGGCGACGAGCGTGGCGGCCGGGCCGGAGGGCGCGGCGACCTTCATCGACAGCGGACCGCCCTGCACGACCTGCGGCATCTTTTCCAGATCGCGGATCAGCTCATGCGCATCCTGGTAACGATCGGCGGGATCTTTCGCCAGCATCTTCGCCAGTAGCGCGGCGACGTCGGCGTCGACCGACTGGTTCAGTTCGCGCACGTCGGGAATCTGCGACTGCACGACATCGAGCATCAGCTTGAGCGGGCTTTCGTCCGAGAACGGCGTGCGGCCGGTCAGCATCTCGAACAGCACGATGCCGAGCGCAAAAATGTCGGAACGCTGGTCCACCGGTTTGCCGAGGCAGACTTCCGGCGACAGATAGCCCGGCGTGCCGACCAGCTGGCCGGTGCCGGTGAGTTTGCTGTCGAAATCGCGGTTGGCCAGCGCGATGCCGAAGTCGGCGATCTTGACCTGGCCGCGCTGGGTCAGCATCAGGTTCGCCGGTTTGATGTCGCGATGGATCACGCCCTGGTCGTGCGCCACTGACAGGCCCTTGGTGGCCTGGTGCAGGATCTTCAGCGCATCGCCGACCGGCAGGCGCTGTTCGCGCTTGATCACCTGCGACAGCGATTCGCCGTCGACGAACTCCATGACGAAGAAGGGCTGCTCGTCTTCCTGGCCGATGAAATAGATCTGGATGATGTGCGGGTCGTTCAGCGCCGCCATCGAGCGCGCTTCGCGCAGGAAGCGCTCGACCAGCATCGTGTCGTGCGCCAGCGCCGGCGCCAGCTCCTTGATCGCGACGTAGCGCGCGAGCGCGGGCTCGTAGCCTTTGTAGACCACGCCCATGCCGCCGCGACCGAGTTCGGCCACGATCTCGTAATGTCCCACCCTGGCTTTCATTTCAGGAATCCTCTGGATTGCCGGGCCCTGTGGCGCCGGCAAGGTCATGGTAGACCTAGTGGTATGCACACGGAAGCGGGCAGGTCGGGAGGCCAGCCCGCCGGCGTATCGTTAACATTCCGCTCAGGCGGTCACGGAATCGGCCTCGCCGCTGGGCCGGAAGTCATGGAAGGCCGTTTTCCGGCGCTTTTCGCTATCCGGATGGGCGCGGCGCTTGCGTATTGTGGGGTTTGGCGCCGACGGCAACGGCCGTCGCCGCGCTCCGTCAAACAGGAATCGTTCCGTGAAAAAGCTGCTCAAATTCTTGCTCGCCCTGGTCTTCATCCTTCTCGTGGCGGTCGTCGCGCTGTTCGCCTACGGCCATTGGCGCTACAGCCAGGCGACCTCCACGGTGTATCCGATCGCCGACCCGCCGCTGACGATCGCACGCGATGCCGCGACGATCGAACGCGGCCGCCACCAGTTCAACGTGCTGGCCTGCGTCGAATGCCACGGCAAGGACGGCAGCGGCAAGATCGCGATCGACGCCGGTCCGGTCGGCGTCATCGTTGCGCCGAACCTGACGCCGGGCGCCCTGCCGAGCAGTTACGACGCCGACAGCCTGGCCGCCGCGATCCGTCATGGCGTGCGCGCCGACGGCACGCCGCTGTTGGTAATGCCTTCGGAGGATTTCGCCCATCTTTCCGATAGCGACACCGCCGCACTGGTCGCCTACATACAGTCGATGCCGCGTTCGTCGAACGACCCGGGCAAGAGCGCGCTCAAGCCGCTGGGCTACATCCTGTTCGGCCTCGGCAAGCTGCCGCTGTTGCCGGCCGAACGCATCGACCACGCGCCGCGCGAACGCGCCACGCCGGCGGTCGCGGCGACGGCCGAGTACGGCGAATACCTCGCGCGCGCCTGCACCGGCTGCCACGGCCAGAACTACGCCGGCCAGCATGTGCCGGGAACGCCGGCGGAATTGCCTGACGCGGCCAACCTGACGCCGCATGCCGACGGACTGAAGGGCTGGCAGCAGGCCGATTTCGTGCGCGCCATCCGCGAAGGCAAGCGTCCCGACGGCCGCGTGCTGAACACCTTCATGCCCTGGCCGGTGATGAAGCAGATGAGCGATACCGAACTCGCGGCGATCTGGGCCTATCTGCAGACGCTGCCGCCGGTGCCTGACAAGAAGAAAGGCTGAGGCCGCGCCTCAGCCGGGCCTGGTTTCGGCCGGGCCTGGTTTCAGGCGGACCTGATTTCAGGCGGACTGGTACACGTCGGGCCGGTAGCGTTCCATGAAACGCTCCGGCTTCGTCAGCGGCGCGAAACCGTATTGCGCGTACAGGCCGTGCGCATCGGCCGTGGCCAGCACGAAACGTCGCAGGCCCTGCAGGTCGGGGTGCGCATCGATCGCCTGCATCATCGCCTTCGACACGCCCAGGCCGCGCGCTTCGGGCAACACGAAGACATCGCACAGATAGGCGAAGGTGGCGCGATCCGTCACCACGCGGGCGAAACCGACCTGTGCGCCGTCCTCGAACGCGTTGAAGCAGAGCGAATGTTCGATCGCACGGCGCAGCGTTTCCGCCGGCACGCCGCGACACCAATAGGCTTCGCGGCTGAGGAAGCCGTACACGCAGTCGAAATCGATCTCGGCCGGATCGGTGCCGATTCGCAGGGCCATCTCAGCGGTGGTCCCGCTTCTTCCGCAGGCTCACGCCTTCAGTCCCACTCGTAGATCGTCCACATGGCCGGCGTGACGCCGTGCTCGCCGTCGATGCGGTCGAGGCGGCCGTTGCCGTCGTCGTCGTACAGGTAATAGGCCTTGCCGTGCTTCGGGATCACCCGGACCATGAAGATCTTGCCGCCCTGGCGGTACTCCTGCACGACATCGCCGTTTTCGGCGGTGCGCACGTTGACGGTGGGTGGCTGCAGCTCTTCCGACGGCGGCGACGGAATCTTCTCCGGCACCGGCACGTCCTTGCGCTCCTGCGCGCAGACGGTGGCGGCCGAAGCCAGCAACAACAGGGCAGCGATAGCGGTCTTCATCGGAGGTCTCCAAGCTTGCGCGGCAGCATCGCATCTGCGGCTGGCCCGCTCAAGCGTTCGCAGCAAGAACCCTGCCGCCCGGAATCCTTACAATGGCGGTCCGACTGCCCCGGGTGACGCCATGTCCCGCCTCGTCCTGATCGACGGCTCTTCCTATCTGTACCGCGCCTTCCACGCCCTGCCGCCGCTGACGGGCCCGGACGGCTCGCCGACCGGTGCGCTGTTCGGCATCGTGAACATGCTGCGCGGTCATCTGAAGGAAAACCCGGACTACATGGCCTTCGTGGTGGACGCGCCGGGCGGCACCTTCCGCGATGCGCTTTACCCGGAGTACAAGGCAAATCGCCCGCCGATGCCGGACGACCTGCGCGCGCAGGTCGAACCGATGATGCAGATCGTGGAAGCCCTCGGGTTCCCGATCCTGCGCGTTGGCGGCGTCGAAGCCGACGACGTGATCGGCACCCTGGCCGTGCAGGCGCAGGCGCAGGGCATCCCGGTGACGATTTCCACCGGCGACAAGGATTTCGCCCAGCTCGTGCGGCCGGGCATCACGCTCACGAACACCATGAGCGGCAGCGTGCTCGACGAGCCGGCGGTGCGCGAAAAGTTCGGCGTGCGTCCCGACCAGATCGTCGACTACCTGGCCTTGATGGGCGACACGGTGGACAACGTGCCCGGCGTGGACAAATGCGGGCCGAAGACCGCGGCGAAATGGCTCGGCGAATACGGCACGCTGGATGCGGTGATCGCCAACGCCGAAAGGATCGGCGGCAAGATCGGCGAGAACCTGCGGGCGGCCCTGCCGCGATTGCCGCTGAACCGGCAGCTGGTGACGATCAAGACCGATGTCGAACTCGATCAGCACGCGAACGAACTGAAGCTACGGCCGCGCAATACCGATGCGCTGCGCGAGCTGTACGCGCGCTACGGCTTCAATGCCGCGCTGAAGGAACTCGACGGCGGATCCGCCGTCGGCGGCGGCAGCGGCAGGCCGGCCGCGGCGCCGCGCAGCTTCACCAACATCGCGCCGGCGAGCGCTCCGCCCGATCCGAAACTGGCCGAAAAAGGCGAGTACGAA
Organism: uncultured Arenimonas sp.; assembly: GCA_964458195.1. Classification (GTDB taxonomy): domain Bacteria; phylum Pseudomonadota; class Gammaproteobacteria; order Xanthomonadales; family Xanthomonadaceae; genus Arenimonas. The sequence goes on along the minus strand of CAYWHO010000087.1, from coordinate 2,280 downwards.
ACGATCGTGAGCGAGGCGCAATTGCAAGCCTGGATCGCGCGCCTGCAGGCGGCCGAACTGGTCGCTTTCGACAGCGAAACCGATTCGCTCGATCCGATGCAGGCCAATCTCGTCGGCCTGAGTTTCTGCGTGCAGGCCGGCCAGGCCTGCTACCTGCCGCTGGGCCACGACTACCCGGGCGCACCGGCGCAATTGTCGCGCGAAGCGACGCTGGCGGCGCTGAAACCCTTCTTCGAAGACGCGACGCGCGCGAAAGTCGGCCAACACGGCAAGTACGACCTGCATGTGCTGCGCCGGCACGGCATCGATGTGCAGGGTTACCGCGAAGACACGATGCTGGAGAGCTTCGTGCTCGAAGCCGGGTTGCAGCGCCACGACATGGACAGTCTCGCCAGCCGGCACCTCGGCTATTCGACGGTGAAATACGAAGACGTGGCCGGCAAGGGCGCGAAACAGATCCTGTTCTCGCAAGTCGCGCTGGACGATGCCACGCGTTACGCCGCCGAAGACGCCGACGTGACGCTGCGCCTGCACCAGGTGCTGTCGGGAAAACTGCGCGCCGAACCGCGCCTGGATTTCGTCTATCGCGAGATCGAGATGCCGCTGGTGCCGGTGCTCGAGCGCATGGAAGCCAACGGCGTGAAGATCGACGCGGCCGAACTGCGTCGGCAAAGCGCCGACCTGTCGCAGCGCATGCTGGCCGCGCAGCAGCGCGCCACCGAGATCGCCGGCCGCACTTTCAACCTCGATTCGCCCAAGCAGATCGGCGCCCTGCTGTTCGACGAACTGAAACTGCCGGCCCTGGTGAAAACGCCGACCGGTGCGCCCTCGACCAACGAAGAAGCGCTGGAGGCGATCGCAGACCAGCACGAACTGCCGCGCCTGATCCTCGACTACCGCGGCCTGGCGAAACTGCGCAGCACCTATACCGACAAGTTGCCGGAGATGGTGAACCCGGCGACGGGGCGCGTGCACACGAGCTACCACCAGGCTGGCGCCGCCACCGGCCGCCTGAGTTCGAACGACCCGAACCTGCAGAACATCCCGATCCGCAGCGAAGACGGGCGGCGCATCCGCCGCGCCTTCGTCGCACCGGCGGGCCGCGTGTTGGTGGCCTGCGACTATTCGCAGATCGAGCTGCGCATCATGGCCCATCTGTCGGAGGACGCCGGCTTGCTGAAAGCCTTCGCCAGCGGTCAGGACGTGCATCGCGCGACGGCCGCGGAAGTGTTCGGTGTCGCCGTCGGCGATGTCAGCGGCGACCAGCGCCGCGCCGCCAAGGCGATCAACTTCGGCCTGATGTACGGCATGAGCGCCTTCGGCCTGGCGCGCCAACTCGGCATCAGCCGCGGCGAAGCGCAGGATTACATCGCCCTGTATTTCGCCCGTTATCCCGGCGTGCGCGATTACATGGAACGCACGCGGGCGCAAGCGCGCGAGGACGGCTATGTCGAAACGATCTTCGGCCGCCGCCTGAACCTGCAGGAGATCCGTTCGAAGAACCAGGGTCAGCGCGCCGGCGCCGAACGCGCCGCGATCAATGCGCCGATGCAGGGCACGGCGGCCGACATCATCAAGCGCGCGATGGTCACGGTGGACGCGTGGATCCGCCCCTTGAGCGACCGGGCCTTGATGCTGATGCAGGTGCACGACGAACTGGTGTTCGAGGTCGCCGAGGCGTTCGCCGACACGCTGACGACCGAGGTGAAAACGCGCATGGAAGCGGCGGCGGAACTCCGGGTTCCGCTGGTGGTCGATGCCGGCAAGGGCGCGAACTGGGACGAGGCGCATTGAGGTCCCGGCGCGGCCCCCGCCCGGGGCTCATAGGCCGAAAGTAATGCTTTGCCGATCAATACCTTGCGCCTGGCTAAATATTTCCTGAACCGGATGGTTTTTTAACGCTCCAGTTCACGAACTTCTCATGCCCGAACGGGTCTACTGGTCACGACGGATGCAACGTCCGTCGTGGATCAACTCCCTCCCCTGAGTGGATCCCGCTGTGGCCCACTTTCCCCGGTGGGTTACAACCCCGGCCCCGCAGGCTTCCCCTGGCTTGCGGGGCTTTTTATTTGCGCTTCGGCTCGCGTGCTACTGGCGGCAACGAATCGCGGGCCATCCGAAAATGCCCCTCACCCCAACCCTCTCCCCGCGCGCGGGGCGAGGGCGCCGCGCCAAGATTTTCGCCGGGCGCGGTTCACCCGCGCAACGCGTTGCTCCCTCTCGCGCGTGCCGCATTCCTCCCTCTCCCCGCGCGCGGGGAGAGGGTTGGGGTGAGGGGCT
>CAYWHO010000086.1:0-8616 GCA_964458195.1 uncultured Arenimonas sp. | reverse complement strand
GGCAGGTCGCGCGTCGGGCGAGGGCTCGACAGGACGTCGAGCGGCAGTTGCACCAGGGATGGTTGTTTCGAGTTTGTGCGACAGGCGCGGAGAGGTGTCCGAGTGGTTGAAGGAGCACGCCTGGAAAGTGTGTAAGCGTCTAAACCGCGCTTCGGGGGTTCGAATCCCCCTCTCTCCGCCAGTTTCGATGTAACGAAGATTTTTCCGTTCGCGACAGCTTTCGCCGGCGAATGGATTGAGGGGGTGAGAACCCCCGAGGGTTCGACAGATCGGCAGGATTGCCGATCTGGACGGCGAAGCCGCCCGCAGGGCGAGGCACAGGATGTGCCGAGTCAATCCCCCTCTCTCCGCCAGTTTCGATGTAACGAAGATTTTTCCGTTCGCGACAGCTTTCGCCGGCGAATGGATTGAGGGGGTGAGAACCCCCGAGGGTTCGACAGATCGGCAGGATTGCCGATCTGGACGGCGAAGCCGCCCGCAGGGCGAGGCACAGGATGTGCCGAGTCAACCCCCCTCTCTCCGCCAAATTTCTAGCGAGTGCGATCTATCTCGCAAGATCGATTTCAATGGTGGCCCCGTCGGCCCCTCGCGACGATAGGTTGAAAACCCCGCCAGGGCCGGAAGGCAGCAACGGTATTGACCGATTCGGGTGCCGAGGCCAGCCGGCGGGGCTGCCACCCTCTCAAGTTTTTCTTGGTCGCCATCCTTGGCGAAACGTCTTCGACTTCGGATCGCCCTGCCCGGCCTTCCCTGGCCGGGCGTTCACGTCGGCGCGAGGCTTCGCTTCGCAAACGTCGACGCTCACCCCCTCGCGACGCACCGGTTGAAAACCCCGCCAGTTGCGACGCTCGGCCGGCATGGCCTCGCTGCAACCCCGCCCGAGGCGTGCTGCCTCGGGCGCTCAACGACGCGCGATCTGCCCCGCTGATCGCAAGCGCGTCGTTTCGCCCGGAAGGCAGCAACGGTCGACCGGTTCGGGCGCCGAGGCCAGTCGTGGTGCCGTCACTCTCTCAGAGCGATCCGACGTCGCGCTTGCCGCCGCGCTTTCCGACCAGCCTGGCCGGGCCGATCACGATGGCGTGCGACAAGGCCTTGCACATGTCGTAGACGGTCAGCGCCGCCACGCTCGCGCCGGTCATCGCCTCCATTTCCACGCCGGTGCGATGCGCGGTCTTTACCGCGCACTCGATACTCAGCGTGTTCTCGCCGATCCAGTCCACGTCGAGACGACAGCCGTCGATCGGCAAGGGATGGCAGAACGGAATCAACTCGTGTGTGCGCTTGACCGCCATCGTGCCGGCGATGATCGCGGTATCGATCACCGCGCCCTTCGCGGTCTTCAAGCCCGACTTGCGCAGTTCGGCGGCGACCTTCGGCGGGAAACGCACCCGGCACTCCGCCCGCGCTTCGCGTACCGTCACCGCTTTCGCCGAAACGTCCACCATGGCGGGGCGCCCGGCCTTGTCCACGTGCGTCAATCGCGATTTCCTGCTCATCCGATTTCCCTGCGAGGCGGCCGCAACGAGGTTCAGCCGCCGATGAAGAACATCTCGATACGCTTGCGCCCGCTCGCCACGCCGGCGCGCTCTTCGCTGTAGCGATCCGCGCGCTGCGTCCAAATCGCCGCAATGCGATCCGTCGCTGCCGCTTCCCCTTGCGCGATCTGTTCGCGCAGGTCGTGTCCGCGCGCGGCGAAGAGGCAGGTGAAAAGCTGGCCGTCGGCCGACAGGCGCGCACGATGGCAATCGCCGCAGAACGGTTCCGTCACCGAGCTGACGAAACCGACTTCGCCCTGGCCATCTGAAAAACGGTAACGCGACGCGACTTCGCCGCGATAGGACGGGGCCACGGGCGCCAAAGGCCAGCGCTGCGCGATGCGGTCGCGCAACTCCGCCGACGGAACCACCTGCTCGCGGCGCCAGCCGTTGCAGGTGCCGACGTCCATGTACTCGATGAAGCGCAGCGTATGCGGCGTGCCGCGGAAGCGCTGCACCAGCGGCAGCACCTGGTCTTCGTTGACGCCGCGCTGCACGACGGTATTGAGCTTGATCGCGCCGAATCCCGCCGCTTCCGCTGCGGCCAGGCCGTCCAGAACTTCGCGCACGTCGCCACGACCGCCCGACATCGTGCGAAACACGTCGGCATCGAGGGCATCGAGACTCAGGGTGATGCGGTGCAAGCCGGCCGCGCGCAGCGCGACGGCCTGTCCGGCGAGCAGTGAACCGTTCGTGGTCAGCGCCAGGTCCTCGATGCCGGGGATGCGCGCCAGACGGCGCACCAGCTCGGGCAGGTCCTTGCGCAGCAGCGGCTCGCCGCCGGTCAGCCGGACCTTACGCACGCCGAGCCGAGCGAAAGCGCGCACGGCCGTTTCGATCTGGGCGAAGTCCAGCCGCCGCCCGCGATCGAGCGTGGCCTCTTCCGGCGTCAGGCCCTCCGGCATGCAATACGGGCAACGGTAGTTGCAGGTTTCGATGACCGAAACGCGCAGGTCGCGCAAGGGACGCGAAAGCGCATCGAGCGGGGCCTGCGGCGCGCCACGCATCGGCATCGCGGCGTTCAAGATTCGGTCACCCGCGGACCGGTCGGCTCGGCGAGCGCGACCGATTCCCCGGCTTCGGCGACGCGATGGCCGCGTGCGCGCAGTGCCTCGCGCGCCGACGGCGATTCGTAGTGGTAGAGCAGGCACCGGCCGAGCAGCTCCGGCGGATACTCGCGCTCGAGATCGTCGATGCCGCTATGCGACGGATTGCCATGCAGGGCGCAATCGTGCGCGACCAGCTCGCCGTCGCCGGCGAATTTCGCCAGCATCTCCGGAATCGGCCGCGTATCGCCGGTCCAGACGAAGCTGCCCTGCAGGCGCAGTCCGAACGCGGTATCGGGCAGATGATGGCGCACCGGGAAAACATCGAACCAGCGACCGCGATGCCAGAAACCGCGCGTGACCGGCACGAGCTGGAAGGCATCCCACCAGTTCGCGCCGTCTTCGGCCACCACGCCGGGATATTCGGCCAAGCGCTGCTGCAGATACGGCAGCACGTGAACCGGCACGTAGAGGCGTACGCGACCGCGCCGGGAGGGATCGAAATAACTGGCGAAGAACAATCGCTCCAGCCCGGCGACATGGTCCATGTGCACATGGGTTATGAACAGCGCATCGGGATGCATGCCGTAGCGAGACAGGAAGTGCGTCAATGCCTCGACGCCGCAATCGACCATCAGCAGGGGGGCGCCGTCGCGCTCGAGCACGCAGGAAGCCGAGCCGAGGATCGGCGCCGCCTGCGCGTTGCCCACGCCGAGGAATCGCAATGTCCAGTTCATGCGCCGAGCTCCAGCGCATGCGCCTTGCGCAGCGTGCGCATGCCTTGCTCGAGCACGCCTTCGCGCAGCCCGGTCACACGCTTGCGCAACGAGCGTTCCAGCCGGTCGAGCACGCCGGCGCACCACGCGCCGGGACCGCTCTCCACCGTTCCCTTGTCCCAGTCGATCAACCAGGGTTTTCGCTCGCGATCGATCAGCAGGTTGTGCGCGTTCAGGTCCGCGTGGCGCGCACCGGCGCGATGGCAATGCGCGATCGCCGCGCCGACCGCGCCCCAGGGCGCGGCGGCCGCTTCCGACTGCACGCAGTCGGCGAAGGAACGAACATCGGGAATGCGCTCGACCAGGATGGCGGCGCGATACAAGGGCCCATGACGCCGGTACATCGCGGCGATCGGCGAGGACACCGGCAACCCGGCGCCGCGCAGGCGTTGCAGCAGCGCGAATTCGCGCAGGCTGCGCACTTCGGACTCGCCGCGCCACCAATAGGCATCCTGGCTGAGGTAGGCCGCCCAGCCGCCGCGCCGGTAGCGACGCAGCACGCCCGCGCCGAACACGCCGCGCACGAACCAGGCCGCACCGCGCCCGCCCTGCCCTTGCACGGTTTGCGCCTCGGCGGCGTAGTGCGCGGGATCGAAAAGTTCGGGAGTCGCTTGCGACAGCCTCTGCGGGTCGAACACAATCACTCCGTCTCCGCCCTTGTCGCGGAATGGCTGTCGGCGCTCGCCGGGGGTCGACCTGTCTTCCATCGGGCGAAGTCTAGCAAGTGAATCCTCCCGCCGCGCCGCGCTCCCTGTGCATCCTGCGCCTGTCGGCGCTCGGCGATGCCACCCACATGGTGCCGCTGGTGCGCACTTTGCAACGCGCCTGGCCGGCGCTGCCGATCACCTGGATCATCGGCAAGGGCGAAGCCAAACTGCTTGAAGGGCTGGAGGGCGTCGAGTTCCTGGTCTTCGACAAGAAGTCCGGCTGGGCGGGCCTGCGCGAGCTGCGCCGCCGGCTCGCCGGCCGGCGCTTCGACGTGTTGCTGCAAATGCAGCTGGCCTTGCGCGCGAACCTGCTGTCGGCGCTGATTCCGGCGCAACGCCGCATCGGCTACGACCGGGCGCGCAGCAAGGAAGGGCACGGCCTGTTCGTCAACGAGCGTATCGCCCCGGGCGGCCACCACGTGCTCGACGCCTTCGGGAAATTCTGCGAACCGCTGGGCCTGAAGCAGGACCGGGTGGAGTGGCACCTGCCCGTGCCCGACGCCGCGCGCACCTGGGCGGGCGAGCAACTGCCCGGCGAACAGCCGACGCTGCTGGTGTCGCCATGTTCGAGTCACGCCCTGCGCAACTGGGCGCCGGAGCGCTATGCCGCGGTGGCAGACCATGCCGCCGCGCGCGGCTGGCGCATCGCGCTCTGCGGCGGACGCAGCCAGCTCGAACGCGAGACCGGCGACGCGATCCTGGCGGCCGCGAAATCGCCCGTCATCGACCTGATCGGCAAGGACACGCTGAAACAACTGCTGGCCTTGCTGGAGCGCGCGACCCTGGTGCTGTCGCCCGACTCCGGCCCCGCGCACATGGCCAATGCGATGGGCACGAAGGTGCTCGGCCTGTTCGCCTGCACCGATCGCGAACGCTGCGGACCGTATTCCGACCTGCGCTGGTCGGTGAACCATTACGACGAGGCCGCGCGCAAGTTCATGGGCAAGCCCGCCAGCGAACTGCCCTGGGGCAAACGGGTGGAATTCCCGGGCGTGATGGACCTGATCGGTGTCGAGGAAGTGATCGAGCGCTTCGAGGCGTTCCGCGCGCAGCTTCCGCCTTCGACTCAGGGCGCGGGCGCGCCGCTGCGGTAGTCCTGGTAGGACTTTTCCTCGACGTAGGCCGAACCCAGCGCGAGGTTGATGTCCTTCTTGATGCGCGCGCGTTCGTCGTTCTCGAAATAGACGGCACGCGCCAACCGGATGAACTCCTGGTCGAAGGCCTGCGCCTTCTCCTTGATGCGGATGTCGTCCTCGATCACCCACAAGCGTTCGTTGACCGCCTTCAAGGCGGCGCGCAGGTCGGCGATATCGGTGGCGGAAGCGGCATGGGCGGCCCAGGTCGCGCGCAGGGCGTCGCGCTCCTTGCGCACGTTTTCCAGCTTGACCGGATCGCTCATGCGTTCGGACTTGATGTCGAGGATGGCGATCTTGTCGAGCAGTTCGCCGAAGGAAACGGGGACGAGGATTTCGGACATGAGAGGCCTGCAGCGGGATGCCGGATCAGGTGCGCATGGTAGCCCTTCGCGCCCAGCGCTGGGTAGGCCGCTCGATCATCCACCACGAGGCCGTGGCGGCGATCACCGAGAACAGCAAGCCCAGGAACAGGAAGGGAAAGAAATCGCCGCGGATCGCCACGAAGCCGCCCTGCGCTTCGCGTACGGCCAGCAACACCGGGTAATGCCACAGGTAGAGGCTGTAGCTGATCCAGCCGAAGAACTGCAGGGGAGTCGATGCCAGCGCGCGCACCAGCCAGCGCGAGCCGCCCACGAGCGCGAGGATCAGCAGCGCCACCAGCAGGCTGGCGAAGAGATGCCAGCACAGCAGCAAGGGGCTCGCCGTCGGCGCACCCGAAAATGCGCGCCCGTCGGCGAAATAGCCGAGTGCGGGCAAGATCAGGAAAAGCAGTGCCGACACGATGCCCAACGCGTCGGCGCGTGCCGCCGTCCAGCGGGCGAGCAGGTCGCGATGCTGCACGAATGCGTAGGCCGCCAGCATGCCGATCAGGAACTGGTGCAAGCGCCCGGGCAGATGTTCGGTCCACATGAATTCCTGTCCGCGCGGGAGTCCGGCATGCATCACGGCGAACCGGTAGGCAAGGCTGGCGACGATCAAGATCATGATCCAACGCAAACGACCGGGGCGAAGCAGGGTCGCGAGCCAGGGCAGCAGAAGATAGAAGCCCATCTCGACCGGCAGGGTCCACCATGGCGACACATGCGGCGCGACGAACGGCCAGGCGTTCAGCCAGAAGGTAAGATGCGCGATCAATTCGCCGATACCGGGCCAAACCCATGCCGCCTCGCCGCGCAGGCCGATCCAGGCCATCGCCAGCAGGCAGAACATCTGGAAGTAATAAGCCGGCACGATGCGGGCGATGCGGCGTGTCGCGTAAGCACGCAGGTCGGGCCCGGCGAGAACCGATTCGCGCTTCGCCTCCAACAGGGGCACCGTCAGCAAGAAGGCCGAGAGGGTGAAAAACACATCGACGCCGCTCCAGCCCATCTGGGCGAGCCAGGCGAAAGGCCGCGGCAACGTCGCCGGCGCGCCGGCCAAGGTGTAGGCGTGAAAGAAAAACACCGCCAGGGCGGCCAGTCCCCGCAAACCCGTGAGCGCCGGCCAGCGATCGGATTTCTCGTCGGTCGTCGGAACGATCGCTTCGATCGGGCGGGCCGGTTTGCGCGAGGCGTTTTTTCTTCTCGTCATGCCGGGAGTATGGCGTCGGCCGCCAGCCTTGGCGAGTCCTGCGCTACCACGAATGCGGCGAAAAGCCGGCGGGCGGCCTGCCGTCTTCAAGCGATCGGCGAACCTGCGCGATGCGATGTTCGGGAACGGAAGGAATGAAGGACAATGACCGCCCGCTTTCGAACCCAGGATGTCGCATGGCAGGCCCCGCACAGGCAGGACTCTTCATTTACGCCAAGGACGTTTCCAGGCTGGCGGCGTTCTACGAAGACTTGCTGGGCATGCAGCGGCTGCATGCGACGGCAGAACTGGTCGTGCTGCAGTCCTCGGACATGCAGCTCGTGCTGCACGCGATGCCGCCGCAGTACGCATCGGCCGTGACGATCTCGGCGCCGCCGCAGCGGCGGGAGAATACGGCGCTGAAGTTCTTCTTCACCGTACCGGCCATCGAAAGCGCAAGCCGCGTCGCTGCCGGCCTGGGTGGCGAGGTATTGGCCGAACAATGGCGGGGGCGCGGCTTCCGCGCCTGCAACGCGGTCGACCCGGAAGGCAACATCTTCCAGTTGCGCGAACGCGAACCGGCCTGAGCCCGCCCGCCCGCGCTCAACCGGCCAGGGCGATCTGGTCGCAGCGCGAACCGTCGGCGGTCGCGACGGCCGCCGACATCAGCAGGGCGTGCTTGCGGCTGATGCGGGCATCGCGCACGCCCTTTTCGCTGAGGCAGAAATCGGCGGCCGCGCGCTCGATTTCCCAGAGTTGCGTTTCGACCGAATTGACGAAATCGCAACCCAGGCGATAGGACTGCGAGTCGTTGAGCGCCGTGCGGCGCCAGTCCTCGAACTCGTCGGCGGCGATGGCGAACGCGCTGTCCATCTTGGCCAGGCAAAGGTCCACCACGCGATCGAAATTGCGCGGGTTACGCCACGAAGATTCGTGGCTGCCCATGTCGGCCGCGAACGCGACGAGGCGACGGTCGAAATCGGATTTCTCTTCCGCCAGCCTTTCGGCGATCGCCTGGTTCAATGTCATCGACATCGGTTTCCGCGCTCCCTTTCCCTTGGCATGAACTAACGCGCAAGAAAGCGGCAACAGGACAGGGCGGAGACGTTCGCGCCGGGCATCGTGACTAACGGCAGGGGTAAAGAACGGACGACAATCGAACATCCCGATCTTCCGACCATCCGCGATGCTGGCGTAGCGACAGCCGCGGCACGGTTACGTGACGAAGCGATCGCGATCGCAACGCAACACAACGGGCAACGAAGACGCTCTGATCGCGGACATGACGGGGCGGAAGGCGCAGGCGGGATCGCGCGTGGATGAGTCAACTGCAGGAACGGTTTCGGCCTGCCGATCAATCGGGTCCGTCAGGGTCACCATCAAGTTCGCTCGCACCGCAGAAAAAGAAAAACGCCCACAAGGGGCGTCTTCTTTTTCTGGCGGAGAGGGAGGGATAGCTCAGCCCGTCTGACCACCATGGAAGGTGGAAATGCCGGAAACGCAGGAGCGGTTTTCTGTCAGACGATCCGTCGCATTGATCGGTTTGGGAGGGATTGCTCGTCCCGTCCATGGGCCTCGCCCCTCGCGACGCTCGGGGCCAGCCGTTCGGCTGTCCTGATTCGGTCCGACCGCCATGGATGGCGGGAGTGACGGAAACGCAGGAGCAGTTTCCGTCCAGACGAATCAGTCGAAGGATGGACCGAGGGAGGGATTCACTCGGGCCATCCTTGGCCCTCGCCCTTCGGGCGGCTTCGCCGTGCTGATCGGCTATCCTGCCGATCAGTCGAACCCATCAGGGTTCTCATCAAGCCTCCACTCTGCAGAAAAAGAAAACGCCCACAAGGGGCGTTTTCTTTTTCTGGCGGAGA
>CAYWHO010000085.1:0-8659 GCA_964458195.1 uncultured Arenimonas sp. | reverse complement strand
CTTATGTGCAGGCGCAACTCGACCGCGGCGTCGCGCTCAAGCACATCAGCCGCCATGTGCTGGGCCTGTATCATGCGCAGCCCGGCGGGCGGCTGTTCCGGCAGATCCTCAGTGAAGGCGCGCTGCGCGCGGGCGCCGGCATCGAACTACTGGAGCGGGCCCTGGACGCGACCCGTTCGCCAAGCACGGAGGCGGCATGATCACGCGGGATGTGGATGCGTTCGTGGCGTTCGCCAGCAACAGCGCGGCCGATTTCGGGCCGGCCTGCGCGAAGGCGGTCTTCCTGGTGGCGCCGGAAGGTTTTGCGCTGGCCGAACAATCGGCCAGCGACAACCGTTACATGGATCTCGGGCTCGCCACCGACGCAGCGAAGGCGCTGGCCGAACACCGCGGCCTGCAGGCCGCCTTGTCGGCGGTCGTGCCGACGATCTGTTTTCCCGGCCGTGCCGACACGCCCGATGCGCAGTTCCCGAACAATGTCTTCGCCACCGCGCCGGGCCGATTGCTGCTGGGCCATATGCGCCATCCGGTGCGCCAACGCGAGGCCGAGCGCCCGGACATCCGTGGCTTCTTCGCGCAGGCGATGGGTTGTCGCGAGATCGACCTGCGCGCCCAGCCCGGCGTCTGCGAGCTGACCGGTGCGCTGGTGATCGATCGCGCGCGCGGCCTGGGCTTCTGCGGCCTGTCCGAACGCTGCGACGAGGCCGGCGCGAAGGCCATGCACGAGGCCTTCGGCCTGCGCGCGACGCTGATGTTCGACCTGGCGCCGGGCGAGTACCACACCAACGTCGTGCTCAGCGTACTGGCGGGCAGGGCGGTGGTGATCGCGGCGGACGGTTTCGCCGACCCGGCCGCGGTAGAGGGTATTGCCCGCTGCTACGCGCCGCGGGTCGTCCGGCTCGGGCTCGACGAGAAGCTTGGCTTCGCCGGCAACTGCATCGCCGTGGCCGAACAGGCGGTGTTCATGAGCGCGGCGGCAGCCTCGGCACTACGGCCGGAAAACCGGCGGATCCTGCGGGAGGCCGGCTTCGATATCCATGCCGTGCCCCTGGCCGAGATCGAAAAAGCCGGCGGTTCCCTGCGCTGCTGCGTGGCCGAAATCTACTAGCCGCCGCGCCCTGGGTCTTAACGTTTGCCCACCCCGGCGGGCCGAGTTCATATCGGATTCACTGCATTTTGCCCAGACTTCCGGCCAAGCTGACTGGCGCCTCCCGCTCGCCACCCGTTAACATCCGACCATGTTCCTGCGTTTGCTGGTCCTTTCCCTGCTTGCGTTCGCCCTGACCTTCGGGTCGGCGGACGCGTACGCGCAGAACCAGCGCGGCCGGCAGTCGCAGGATTCGCAGGGGCAGCAGAATTCGCAGCGCGGCGATTCGTCCGACCTGCCGAACTCGGTGCGCCGGGTCGAGCAGCAGACGGGCGGCGAAGTGCTGCGGGCCGAGCCCATGCAGCGCGACGGCCATGAGGTCTATCGCATCAAGGTACTGACCAGCGACGGCCGGGTGCGCGTCATGCAGGACGATCCGCAGCGGCGCCGCGGCTCGTCGCGACAGGAAGGTCCGAGCCGTAACTCGCCGCCGCCCCGTGGGAACAGCAACGGGGGCGGCAATGGCAACGGCAACAGCAACAGCGACGAAGGCGAGCGTCCGCCGTACTGAACCGTCTCGTCGCTGACTATCCGCCAAGGAGGCACCATGCGCATTCTGTTGGTCGAGGACGAAGCCCCTCTCCGTGAAACCCTCACCGCGCGCCTGAAGCGCGAAGGCTTCGCCGTGGACGCGGCATCCGACGGCGAGGAAGGCCTGTACAACGGCCGCGAGCTGCCCTTCGACGTCGCGGTGATCGATCTCGGCCTGCCGAAGATGTCGGGCATGGAGCTGGTACGCAACCTGCGCACCGAGGGCAAGAAATTCCCGATCCTGATCCTGACCGCGCGCTCGAGCTGGCAGGACAAGGTCGAAGGCCTGAAGGCCGGCGCCGACGATTACCTGGTCAAGCCCTTCCACATCGAAGAGCTGCTGGCCCGCGTCAACGCGCTGATGCGTCGCGCCGCCGGCTGGAGCAAGCCGACGCTCGACTGCGGTCCGGTGCGCCTGGACCTGAGCTCGCAGACGGTGCAGGTCAACGGCGGCAGCGTCGATCTGACCAGCTACGAATACAAGGTGCTCGAATACCTGATGCTGCACGCCGGCGAGCTGGTGTCGAAGGCCGACCTGACCGAGCACATCTACCAGCAGGACTTCGATCGCGATTCGAACGTGCTGGAGGTCTTCATCGGCCGCCTGCGCAAGAAGCTCGACCCGGAAGGCGAACTCAAGCCGATCGAGACGGTGCGCGGCCGCGGTTACCGCTTCGCCATCCCGCGCAGCGAATAAATCCGCGTGCGGCAGGCGTTCCGAGCTCGCCTCCGCCGCTGGCGCCGCTGAATGTCGCGGCGCCGTCCCCTGTCGCTGAAATTCCGCCAGTTGCTGGGCGCGAGCCTGGCGCTGGTGGCGTTCCTCGGCTTTACCGGTTACGCGCTCGACCAGGCCTTCCGCGAGGCGGCGTACAACTCGCTCGAGCAGCGCCTGCAGAACTACATCAAGGACTACTACAACGGCATGGAATTCCTGCGCAACGGCGCGCTGGACATGCCGCAGCGTCCGCCCGATCCGCGTTTCAGCCGGCCGGGCAGCGGGCTGTACGCCGGCCTGATCGCGCACCGGTTGCGCTGGGAATCGGCGTCCTCGCTCGGGCGCGATCTGCCGCCGCCGACGATGATGCGCGCCGGCGAAATGCGTTTCGAAGGGCCGCTGCCCTACAAGGACGCCGATGGTCGCATGGGCGAGGTCTATCGCCTGTCGCATACCACCATCTGGGAAACGCCGAACGGCGACGTGCCGCTGACCTTCGCCGTGTACGAGGAAGCCGGCTACCTCACGCGCCAGGTCGGCGTGTTCCGGCGCGCCTTGTGGGGTTACCTCGGTCTGGCGGCCGGGGTGTTGTTCCTCGTGCAGCTGTTGGTGCAGTACTGGAGCCTGAAACCGATCGGCCGCCTGCAGCGCGATCTGGAATTCGTGCGCAACGGCCTAGGCCAGCGCCTGGGCGAGGGCTGGCCGAAGGAGCTCGATCCGGTGGTGGAGAGCATCAACGCGCTGATCGAGAGCGAACGCAGCCACCTCGACCAGAGCCGCAACACCTTGTCGGACCTGGCGCACAGCCTGAAGACGCCGCTGGCGGTGTTGCGCTCGCGCCTGGACACCGACACGAACTTCGACGAATTGCGGCGCGACGTCTCGGCGCAGGTGCAGCGCATGAACGAGATCGTTTCGTATCAGCTCTCGCGCGCCGCCCGCAGCGGCCATGCCCTGTTCGCCGCGCCGATCCCGATCGAACCGCGCGCCGAGGAAATCGTCGCCAGCCTGGAGAAGGTGTACGCCGGCAAGGGCGTGCTCTGCGAATTCGACATCGACGAGGCCACGCGTTTCCCCGGCGAGATCGGCGACCTGCAGGAATTGCTCGGCAACCTGCTGGAGAACGCCTTCAAGTGGTCGCAGCGCCGCGTGCTGCTGACGGTGAAGCAGGAAACGGTGATCGGTTACCGCCGGCCGGGCCTGGTGTTCATGGTGGAAGACGACGGCCCGGGCATCGCACCGGAAAACGTCGATCGCCTGCTGCAGCGCGGCGTGCGCGGCGACGAACGCGTGCAGGGCCACGGCATCGGCCTGGCCATCGTGCAGGACATCGTGCGCGCCTACCGCGGCGAGATGAAGGTCGATCGTTCGGGCGAACTCGGCGGCGCGCGTTTCCTGCTGCGCTTTCCGCCGCTGTTCTGATCAAGCTTGTCGGCAGCGTCCGTCACGAAGCGGACGCGATACGCGTTTCCGCTCTAGCGGAACATGCCCGGCAGCAGGCTGTGCCAGCGCGGCGCGAAACCGCGCGAGCCGTTGCTGCGCACCGGTGTGCCGGTGGCGGCATTCTGGCCGGTGGCGGTGCTGTCGGTATCGTTCGGCTGCGTGGCCGTCGTCGACTTCGCGGTTTTCGGGCACGTGGTCGCGTCGTCGGTCGTGGTCGTGCCACCAGCCATGGCGCTGGTCGCGAAGAAAGCGAGCAAGGCAGCGAGGATCAGACGACGCATGACACGGCCCCGTTTTTGTCGATTTCCGGGTCAGATGCCTGAACCGGACAAAAAGTTGCAAAAAGCATTCTAGCGCCTCGGCGCCCCCTGTGGGGCTTATTGCGTTGCAGCATGGCAGTCCGTCTCCGGGCGCGGCAGACTCGCGCTGATGAGTGCTGCCGTTCCGATGACCGCCCCACCCCTGCGTATCCGGGGACCCGCCCTGCGCCGCGCCCTGATCTCGGGCGTCCGGCGCGTCATCGCCCAGCGCGAGACCCTGAACCGTATCAACGTATTTCCGGTGCCCGATGGGGACACGGGCAGCAACCTGGCGTTTACCCTCAGCGGCCTGCTGACCGGCGCCCTGAGCCGGCGTACCGCCAGCGCCGGAGAATTGCTGCACCGGGTCGGCGAGGACGCCGTGGACAGCGCCCGCGGCAATTCCGGCGCGATCCTGGCCCAGTTCTTCACCGGCCTGGCCGAGGCGGCCGGCCGTCACGGCGCGCTGGACCCGGCGGTCCTGGCGCAAGCGATCCGCGCCGGCGCGGCCTCGGCCCGCCAGGCCCTGGCCGAACCGCGCGAAGGCACTATCCTCAGCGTCATCCACGCTTTCGCCGAGGCGCTGGAAGCCCGGCACGGGGTCAACGAGTTGCGGCCCTGGTTCCAGAACGCGCTGGCCCGGGCGCGGCAGGCGCTGGCCAATACGCCCAACCAGTTGCCGGTGCTGCAGAAGGCCGGCGTCGTCGATGCCGGCGCCCAGGGCTTCGTCGATCTGCTCGAAGGCATCGACGAATTCATGCGCGGCGGTCGCGCCACGGACGAGCAGCAGGCCGAAGAAGACAGCGGCGATCTCGAAGCCGCGCAGGCGCATGGCGAATTGTTCGAAGGCGATCCGGAGCATCGCTGGTGCAGCGAATGCCTGCTGATCGGCGAGGGCTTGGATCGCGCGGGACTGCGCGCGGCGGTGAGCGATCTCGGTGCGTCCTGCGTGGTCGTCGCCGGTTCGCATTCTCGCCTGCGCCTGCACGCGCACGTTTCCGATCCGAAAGCGCTGTTCGAAACGGCGGCGCGTTTCGGCCGGGTGGAAGCGACGAAAGCCGACGACATGCACGCGCAGGCGCGTTCGGCCGCGGCCGGCGGCGGCGTGGTGGTGGTCACCGACAGCGCCGCCGACCTGCCCGACGAAGCGGCGCGGCGCTTGAACATCCACATGATCCCGGTGCGCGTGGGCTTCGGCGACCAGGACTATCTGGACAAGGTCGGCCTGACCACGGCCGAGTTCTACCGCAAGCTGCGCACCGAACTGGTGCTGCCGCGCACCAGCCAACCGCCGCCCGGCGATTTCCGTCGGCAGTTCGAATTCCTGCTCTCGCACCATCCGAGCCTGGTTTACGTCGGTCTGGCGCGCGCGGTTTCCGGCACGCTGCAATCGGCCGAGACGGCGGCGCAGCGCGGCCATCCGGAACGCACGCGCGTATTCGATTCGGCCAATGGCGCCGGCGGCCAGGCCTTGCTGGCGATCACCGCCGCCGAGTGGGCGCAGCGCGGCGAAAGCATCGAAGCCATCCTCGCCGAACTCGAGCGGCTCAAGCCGCTGACGCTGACCTGGGCGGTGGCGCGCGATATCGGCCACGCCGTGCGCGGCGGCCGCATTCCGCGCTGGGCCAAGCCGGTGGTAACCGCCCTGGGCCTGACGCCGATCGCGCGTTTCGGCGACGACGGCAAGCTGAAAATGGCCGGCGCCTTCTTCGGCGGCAAGCGCATTCCCGAACGCTTCGCGCATTACGTGGCGCAACGCGTGGACCGTTCGCAGCGTTGGCGATTGCTGGTCGGGCATTGCGATGCCTACGACGATGGCGTCGCCTTGCAGCGCGCGCTGCAGAACGAACTCGATTGCAGCGAAAGTTGGGTCGTCGAGACCGGGCCTGCGGTCGGCGCGCACGCCGGCCCCGGCGCGCTGGTGGCCGGGCTGCAACCCGCGCCGAAGTGACGCGGCTTTCGCCCTTCGGGCGATAATCACGCGATGACATCGGCCCTTCTCCTGTTGCTTGTCGCCTATCTGCTGGGCTCCCTGTCCGGAAGCCTGCTGCTCGGGCGTTTTCGCGGCGTCGACATCCGTACGCAGGGCAGCGGCAATGCCGGCGGCACCAACGCCCTGCGCACGCAGGGCTGGAAGTTCGCACTCGGTACGGTACTGGTGGATGTCGGCAAGGGCGCGTTGGCGGCCTGGTTGGCCCTGCGTTTCGGCGCGGGCCATGACTGGTTGCCATATGCCGCCGTGCTGGCGGCGATCTGCGGCCACGTCTGGCCGGTTTTCCATGGCTTTCGCGGCGGCAAGGGCGCCGGCACCCTGATCGGCGGGTTATTGCTGCTCTGGCCCTGGGCCCTGGTGCCGGTGTTGTCGGTCTGGCTGTTGAGCCTCGGATTGAGCGGTTACGTCGGCCTGTCCACCGTGCTGGCAGTGGCGACCTTGCCGGTGTTCGCGCTGGTGCCCCCCGTGGAAACGAACCGCCTGGCGTTCGGCGCGATCGTGGCGGTGCTGATTGCGTTTACGCATCGCGCCAACCTGGCGCGCTTGCGCGCCGGTACCGAACATCGTTTCGAGCGTGCGCGTTTCCTGCGCCGACGTTCGACGCCATGAAGGAAACGCTGGTGAAGCTGATGGCCGGTCCGGTCAGCGGCGAAGAGCTTGCCGCGCAGTTGGGCATCACGCGCAGCGCCGTGCACAAGCGCATCGAATCCCTGCGTGCGGCGGGCGTGGAGATCGACGCGCTGGCGGGCAAGGGCTATTCGTTGCGCGCGCCGATCGAACTGCTCGATCGCGACGCGATCCTCGCCGCGCTGTCGCCGTCCGCGCGCGCCGAACTGGCCGAACTGCATGTCCTGTTCGAAACCGATTCGACGCAATCGCGTGCGCTGGCCGCCGCAACGCCGGCGAACGGCTGCGCGCTTTGGCTGGCCGAGCGCCAGACGGCGGGGCAGGGGCGTCGTGGACGCCGTTGGACTTCGCCCCTGGCGGCGCATGTGTACCTGAGCATCTCACGCCGCTTCGATCTCGGCTTTGCTGCGTTGTCCGGCCTGAGCCTGGCGGTCGGCGTGCTGGTGGCGGAGGCGCTGCGGGCTGCCGGATTCGCCGAGGTTGGGCTGAAATGGCCGAACGACCTCGTGGTCGGCGGTCGCAAGCTCGGCGGCATCCTGATCCAGTTGCGCGGCGAGGCGATGGGCCCCTGCGAAGCCGTGATAGGTCTCGGCCTGAACGTGCGCATGCCGGCGGCGTCGGGCGAAACCGTCGACCAGCCCTGGTGCGATCTTGCTTCGATCGATGCGGATGTTTCGCGCCTGCGTGTGCTGGGATCGGTGCTGGACGCCTTGTTGCCCGGCCTTCGCCAGTTCGAACGCGAATCCTTGCAGGCCTTCGCGACGCGCTGGCAGGCGCTCGATGCGCTGCGCGGCCGCCCGGTACGGGTGATCGACGGACGCGAAACCGTCGAGGGCCTGGCACTTGGCATCGCCGACGACGGCGCGCTGCGCGTACAGCTGGCGGAAGGCGAGCGCCGGTATCATGGCGGCGAAGTTAGCGTGCGCACCGAATGAACTGGTTGATCGATCTCGGCAATACCCGCCTCAAGCTCGCTCCCCTGCTGCCGGATGGCCGCAGTGGCGACGTGCGCGCCTTCGCGCATGCGCAGGCGGCCGCCGTCGCCCTGGAAGGCATCGAAGCCGGCAGCATCGTGTTCCTCGCATCCGTTGCCGAGGCGAAGATCGCGCAGGAGGTCGAACAGGCGCTGGACGCCCGTTCCGTGCGTGTGCGCCGCGTCCGGACCGAGGCCCAATGCGGGCGCTTGCGCATCGCCTACCCAGCGCCTGAGCGCCTGGGCGTGGATCGTTTTCTCGCCCTGCTCGCCGCCAGCGAACGCCCCGATGGGCCGCACCTGATCGTTTCGGTCGGCAGCGCCTTGACCGTGGACCTGCTGGCGACGGACGGCCGTCATGTCGGCGGCCTGATCGCGGCGACGCCATCGCATATGCGCCGTGCGCTGGCCGAACGATTCGCCGCGCTCGATGTCGCCGCTGGCGATATCGTCGATTTCGCCAGCGATACCGCCGATGCGGTCGCTTCCGGTACCCGGGCGATGGCGCTCGGCCTGATCGAGCGTTGCCTGCGCCAGGCGCAGGCCAGGCTGGGCGCGCCCGCCACCTTGCTGGTGAGCGGCGGCGGTGCGACGGACCTGGGTGATCTGTCGGCGCTACATCCGGTGATGGCCCCGGATCTCGTCATCCAGGGCTTGGCACTGCACGCGACAAGGCGCGCGAACTGATGCTGCGCGCGCTGTTGCTGCTGGTGGTAGTGATGAATCTGGGCGTGTCGGCCTGGTGGGCTTGGCATCGCCCGTCGCCGCCCCCGCGCTGGACGATGACCGATGGCGCGACGCCCTCGCTGGCCCTGGTGGGCGAAACCGCCGCCGCCCGCATCGAAGCCGCCAGCCCTGCCGAAGCCGTGGTCGAGGAACTGGGCGAAAACCCGGTCTGCCTGACCCTGGGGCCGATCGAAAGCAGTGCGGA
>CAYWHO010000084.1:0-8672 GCA_964458195.1 uncultured Arenimonas sp. | reverse complement strand
GACGAGGCCTCGACCTACGTGAAGAACCCGCCCTACTTCGACGGCATGTCGATGGCGATCGGTTCGATCCAGGACATCGTCGGCGCCGGCCTGCTCGGCCTGTTCGGCGATTCGATCACCACCGACCACATTTCCCCGGCCGGCAACATCAAGGCCAGTTCGCCCGCCGGCAAGTTCCTGCAGTCGCGCGGCGTGGCGCCCGCCGACTTCAACTCCTACGGCTCGCGCCGCGGTAACGACGACGTGATGGTGCGCGGCACCTTCGCCAACATCCGCATCAAGAACCTGATGCTCGGCGGCGAAGAAGGCGGCAACACCATCCACTACCCGAGCAACGAGAAGCTGCCGATCTACGACGCCGCGATGCGCTACAAGGCCAGCGGCGTGCCCCTGGTGGTGATCGCCGGCAAGGAATACGGCACCGGCTCCTCGCGCGACTGGGCGGCGAAAGGCACGATCCTGCTCGGCGTGAAGGCGGTGATCGCCGAAAGCTTCGAGCGCATCCATCGCTCGAACCTGGTCGGCATGGGCGTCCTGCCGCTGCAGTTCCTCGCCGGCCAGAACGCCGCCTCGTTCGGACTGAAGGGCGACGAGGTCTATTCGATCACCGGCCTCAAGGACGGCGCCGGCAAGATCGCCGATGTGGTCGCCACGAAGCCCGATGGTTCGGAAATCCGTTTCCAGGCGCAGGTGCTGCTGCTGACGCCGAAGGAAGTCGAATACTTTCGCCACGGCGGCATCCTGCACTATGTGCTCCGCCAGCTCGCGGGCAAGAAAGCGGCCTGATCGCGGATTGCGGTAGCGTAAGCCCAGCCATCGGCCCGCACGGGCCGATGGCCTTCGCCGGTGCGCGACGGATCGCTCGCGCTGACCCCAGCTGGCGGCGCTAGAGGGCCGGCTTCCAACTCGCCGAAATCAGTTCCCAGTCGTCGCCGTCCTGGCGCCACGCGGTTTCCACTTCATAGACCTGCGCGCGATCGGGAACGAAACGCCCCGAGCCGCCGGTCGCGGCCAGCGTGAACGAAACGCGGGCCCGGTCGCCGATCATCTTCACATCGAGCGGCCCCATCCGTATCCCGATCGACTGGTTGCGCAGCATGATCACGGTGACATAAGCGCGGAAGCGGTCCCGGTCCATGCCCTCGGAAGCGGCGAAGTCGTCGGCGATGTGGTCGAACAGGGCGCCGCTGTCGCGCTTCTCGGCGGCCTCCTGCATCTGGGCGATGGTGTCGCGCAGGCGCTGTTCAGGCTCCGGTTTCGCGCAGCCGGCGAACAGGGGCAAAAGCAGCGAAAAACAGACGATCAGCCGGCCTGCTTGCAGCTTGCCAGCCTCTAGAGCCTGTGCTCCAATCCGGGACAGTATGGAGCTCGGCGCGCGGGTCGCGGCATGGCGTCCGTGCGCAATTCGGCGAGGAATCACAGGCATGAGCATCGAGCGTCCCTGGTTGGCGAGCTATCCGGCGAATGTGCCGGCCGACATCAATGTAGACGAGTTTCCCTCCATCGTCTCGGTGCTCGAAACCGCCTGCGCCCGCTACGCCGACAACCCCGCCTTCACCAACTTCGGCAAGACCCTGACCTACGCCGAAGTGGATCGGCTCAGCACCCAGTTCGCCAATTACCTGCTGCACGAACTCAAGCTGAAGAAAGGCGACCGCGTCGCCCTGATGATGCCGAACGTGCTGCAGTATCCGATCGCGATCTTCGGCGTGCTGCGCGCCGGCTTGACCGTGGTCAACACCAATCCGATGTACACCGCGCGCGAACTCCGGCACCAGCTGGCCGATTCGGGCGCCAGCGCCATCGTCGTGCTCGAGCTGTTCGCGCATACCGTGGCCGAAGTGCTGGCGGACACGCCGATCAAGCAGGTCATCACCACCTGCGTCGGCGACATGCTCGGGTTCCCGAAAGGCCCGATCGTCAACTTCATGTTGCGTCACGTGAAGAAGGCGATCCCCGAATACAAGATCCCGGGCGCGGTCGCCTTCAACCAGGCGCTCGCGCTGGGCGGCCGGCATCAACTGCCGGCGATCGACCTGCGTCCGCAGGACATCGCCTTCCTGCAATACACCGGCGGCACCACCGGCGTTGCGAAGGGCGCGATGCTGACGCACCGCAACCTCGTGGCCAACATGCTGCAGGCCTCGGCCTGGATCGGCAAGAACGCGCAGCCCGGCAAGGAAGTGATGATCACCGCCCTTCCGCTGTACCACATCTTCGCGTTGACGGCGAACTGCCTGGTCTTCATGAATCTCGGCGGGCTCAACTACCTGATCACCAATCCGCGCGACATGACCGGCTTCGTCAAGGAACTCAAGCGCAGCAAGTTCAGCGCCATGACCGGCGTGAACACGCTGTTCAACGGACTGCTCAACACGCCGGGTTTCGACCAGATCGACTTCTCCACCCTGCACCTGACCCTGGGTGGAGGCATGGCGGTGCAACGCGCAGTGGCCGAACGCTGGAAGAAGGTGACCGGCGTGACCTTGGTCGAGGCTTACGGATTGACGGAAACCTCGCCGGCCTGCTGCATGAATCCGCTCGACCTGGCCGAATACAACGGCGCGATCGGCCTGCCGATTCCGTCCACGCTGTGCTGCATCAAGGACGAGGAAGGCAACATCCTGCCTCAGGGCGAAGTGGGCGAACTCTGCGCCAAGGGACCGCAGGTCATGGCCGGTTACTGGCAACGCCAGGAAGAAACCGACAAGGTCATCGATCGCGACGGCTGGCTGCATACCGGCGACATGGCGCGCATGGACGAGAAGGGTTTCTTCACCATCGTCGACCGCAAGAAGGACATGATCCTGGTCTCGGGCTTCAACGTATATCCGAACGAGATCGAGGACGTGCTCGCGACCATGCCCGGCATCCTGGAGGTCGCCGCCGTCGGCGTGCCGGACGAGCGTTCCGGCGAAGCGGTCAAAGTGGTCATCGTGCGCAAAGACCCGGCCCTGACCGCCGAGCAGGTCAAGGCATTTTGCAAGGACAACCTCACCGGCTACAAACAGCCGCGAATGGTCGAATTCCGTACCGAGCTGCCGAAATCCAACGTCGGCAAGATCCTCCGGAGGGAATTGCGGGACGCGCCGCAACCCGTAACTTGATCGGCATCACGCTTTACCTCCCCGCCCGGGCAACCGCTGGTGGGCTTTCTGCGCGGGTGTACACTCGGCCCACCTGCCGATTTCGCGAGCAGAAACCCCCACTTGCCGGAGTATCGTCATGTCCCTCATCGAACGCGTCCTGTTGGAAAATCCCTCCCCGCTCGTGCGTCACGAGACGGACTCCTATGCAACCGACTGGTGCTTCATGCACTCGGGAGCGCCCTCCACCTACCACCCGTGCTTTTCCGAGCGCCTGCTCAACGACCTCAAGACGCAGCAGGAAGCCATCCGCCGCAAGCTCGCCGCCAATTGCGATCCGCGCGCCGGCATCCATCACCTGGTCCTGGCCTCGGATGCCGATGTCTTCAATCTCGGCGGCGATCTGTCGCTGTTCGCCCGGCATATCCGCGCCGGCCAGCGCGGCCGCCTGCTCGATTACGCCAAGCTCTGCGTCGAGGTCGCTTTCAACTTCTCGCGCCTGTACGAAGACCGCGTGCACAGCATCGCCGTCGTCCAGGGCGATGCCCTCGGCGGCGGATTCGAAGCGGCCCTGTGCTGCAACACCATCATCGCCGAGGAAGGCACCGGCATGGGTTTCCCGGAAGTACTGTTCGATCTGTTCCCGGGCATGGGCGCCTATACCTTCCTGACGCGACGCGTCACTCCGATGGTCGCCGAA
The DNA here is from genome assembly GCA_964458195.1 of uncultured Arenimonas sp. Lineage (GTDB taxonomy): Bacteria > Pseudomonadota > Gammaproteobacteria > Xanthomonadales > Xanthomonadaceae > Arenimonas. The sequence goes on along the minus strand of CAYWHO010000084.1, from coordinate 4,886 downwards.
CGCATGATGCTCGATGCACGCGTCTATTCGGCCGAGGAATTGCTGCAGATGGGCGTGGTGGACCGCGTGGTTCCCAAGGGCGAAGGCATCCAGGCCGCGCGCGACATGATCCGCCGGCACCAGCGCATCGGCAACGCCCTGCGTTCGATGAATACCGTGCGCCAGGCCTGCCGTCCGGTCAGCCTGGAAGAATTGCTGTCGGTGACCACCGAATGGGTCGATGCCGCCATGCGCCTGAACGATGGCGCCTTGCGGACGATGGAACGTCTGATCCGCGCGCAGCAGCGCCGTGCCGGCGCCCGATCGGTGGCCTGAGGATGTCGCCGTCAGCCCTTGTCCGGTCCGGGCGATCGCTCCGGACCGGCATCGGCGTCCGGTTTGCCCGTCCCCGCACTTAGCCGGGCGGCTTCGGCCCGGGTCTGTTCGGCGGCGCTGCCGAGCTGCACCGTGATGTCGCGAATCAGCACCGAGGCCTCGCGCCGCAAGGCTTCATCGCTGGCGCGCATGACCTGGCTGCAGCGGTCGGCCAGCATCTGCGCACCCAGGTTCTCCGCCACGCCCTTCAGCGCGTGCGCCATCTCGCGAAACTCGCGCCAGTCCTGCAGGGAATGCAAGCGGTTCATTTCGATCACGCACTGATTGGCGTCGGCCAGGCATTGCTCGACGAAATCGCGCAGGAACGCCCCGCCGAGATTCATCTCCGCCAGTTCCTGCAACACCACCGGGTTGACCATCGGCCGGACGCCTTCGGCGGCGGGCTTCGCCGTCGTCAGCTTGCGCCCGTCGAGCAGGCTGGCCACCGCTTCGAGCAACCGGGCGACGACCACGGGCTTGGTCAGGAATGCGTGCGCGCCGGCTTCTTCGGCATCGCGCAAGGCCTGCGGCGTCGCATCGGCGCTGAAGACGATGACCGGCGTGCGTTTCGACCCGGCCTGCATGAAACGCAATTGCTTGAGCACGTCGAGACCGGTCACGCGCGGCATGTGCATGTCGATGATGGCGATATCGATGCCGCCTTCGGCGATGCGGTCCAGCGCCTGCTCGCCGTCGTCGGCCTCCGATACCCGATGCCCCGCCCGCTCCAGCATGCGGCACAGCACCTTGCGATTGGCCGCCTGGTCGTCGGCCACCAGCACATGGACGGGCCGCACCCTCGCCTTGTGCCGAAGGAAGGGATCCTCGAACGAGACGACCGTGCTCTGGTCTTCCGCAGCCGAAGGCGCCTGCGGCACCTGCATGGGCAGCTCGGCCCAGAAATGGCTGCCGCCGCCGGGATTGTCCTCCAGGCCGATCTCGCCGCCGAGCAGGTTGGTCAGGGTCTGCGCGATCGTCGTGCCCAGCCCGGTGCCGCCATGTTGTCGCGCCAGGCCCGAATCGACCTGTTCGAACGGCCGGAAAATCCGTTCCTTGTCCTCGTCGGGAATGCCGATGCCGGTATCGCGCACGGAGAAACGCAGGCGGATGGTGTCGCCGCGCCGCCCCTGCGACATCACTTTCAGCGCGACCGAGCCCGCATCGGTGAACTTGAGCGCGTTGTGCAGCAGGTTCAACAGGATCTGGGTAAGGTGTGCGCTGTCGCCGTACAGGCGCAAGGGCACGTCCTCGTCGATCCCGACGGTGAGCGAGAGGCGCTTTTCCGCCGCCTGCGGCTGCAGCATCTTCTGCAGGCGATGCACTAGGTCGTGCAGGTTGAACTCGACCTGCTTGCGCTGCAACTTCCCCGCTTCGATGGCGGAAATGTCGAGCACGTCGTCCACCAGCAGCAGCAAGGTCTGCGCCGCGGCCTGGATGACCTCGGCGTACTCCTTCTGCTCCGCCGCCAGCCGCGTGCTGTGTAACAGCTCGGACATGCCGATGATGCCGTTCAGGGGCGAACGGAACTCGTGGCTCATGTTGGCGAGGAAACGCGACTTGGCGGCATTCGCGCGCCTCGCCTCGTCGATGGCGCTGCGCAGCTTCTTGAGCAGGGACGACAGGTACAGCGGAATCGCGATCAGTCCGACCCACAGCCCCCAGGCAAGATAGGGTTGTTGGCGCCAGTAGGGCTCGATGGTTATGACGGCGAGGAAGGCGACGGCCGACACCAGGGAAGAAGCCACCAGATAACGGATGCCATAACGCAGGCCGTTGCCGATCGCGACCCACATCATGATGATGTACAGCGGCGCCATCGTCGCCGGCGAGAGGCTCATCAGGATGGCGGGCGTGGCGTTGTCGGCGATCATGCCGACCCAGCGCCGCGCGTGCGAAGGCGCCGGCCGCGCGAGGATGAGGCCGAACAGCATCAGGCCGATGAGGCTTTCCGCCAGCATGACCAGCACGCCGAGGCGGATGTGCTCCGGCGGACTGGCGGCGGAGCTGTACAGGAACCAGAAGTACGCGAAGATCAGCGAGGCGATGACCAGCCGGACGATCGCCTGTTCGTGTTCGCTGTCGGCGCGATTGCGGAGGCGGTTCGACAGCCAGCTGGATCGAACGTTCACGCGCTCCGCCTTCGGTCAGTTACCGGCGGCGCTCGGCGGCGCGAAAGTACGACAAACGGTGATCACCTCGCTCTCCTTCGCGAAGAGGATGCGCACCAGGTCGGGATCGAACAGTTTGCCGGAATGCGCGCGGATCCACTCCATCGCCGCCGTCAGGCTCACGCGCTGCCGGTAGGAACGCGGCGTCGTCATCGAATCCAGGACGTCGGCAATCGCCACGACCCGGGCGGCGAGCGGAATCTCGGTACCGGTCAACCCGCTGGGATAGCCGCTGCCGTCCCAGCGCTCGTGGTGGCAACGGGCGATGTCGGCGGCCATCTGCAGGAAGGCGCTGCGGCTGTCGCCGAGGATCTCGTATCCGAGCTGCACGTGCTGCCGGACGACGTCGCGCTCTTCGTCGGTCAAGGGACCGGCCTTGTTGAGCAGATGGTCCGGGATGCGGATGTTGCCGATATCCAGCAGCGGCGCTGCCTGCTCGATCAGCAATACTTCGTCGTCGTCCAGGCCATGCCCTTCGGCGATCAGGCCGGCGTAGCGCGAGATGCGCTCGCCGCGACTGCCGTCGCAGCCCGAGCGCCAGTTGGCGGCGTTGGCGATGCGGCGCAACAGATCGCGTTCGCGGTGTTCGATCTCGTGCATGCCGGACAGCAGTTGCCGTTCCAGCAGGTAAGCGCGCGATTTCAGCGATTGCTGGCGTTGGCGCAGTTCCAGCAGATTCTTGCAGCGTTGGCGCAGCTCGCGCGGACGCACCGGCTTGACGACGAAGTCGATCACGCCCGCTTCCAGCGCCGCCTGCCGGACCGGCTCGTCGCCGACGACGGTGACCAGGATGATCGGCACGTCGCGTTGCGACAGCGGCCGGCGGAAACGACGGGCGAACTCGAGCCCGTCCATCTTCGGCATGCGGTAGTCGAGGATCACCAGATCCGGCGGCTCTTCCTGCGACCACAGCAGGGCGTGGACCGGATCGGAAAAATCGGCCACCGTGATCTCGGGACTGATGTCGTCCACCAGGTGCCGCAGCATGGTGCGCTGGGAGGCCTGGTCGTCCACGATCAGTACGCGCATGGGCCACCTCGGTTCTGCACTTCTCGCCCGAGCATACGCTTATAAGGGCCGACCTGAAAAGACTGCCGCAAGTTACTGAACCTTGGGCCGAAACCGCCGCTGCGGCAGCGCGGGCGCAGGGCGTTCAAGGGGACTCGGGGCGCATGTAGGGGAACAGCAGCACATCGCGGATGGACGCCGAATCGGTCAGCAGCATGACCAGGCGGTCGATGCCGACGCCGAGGCCGCCGGTGGGCGGCAGGCCGACTTCCAGGGCGCGGATGTAGTCGGCGTCGTAATGCATGGCCTCGTCGTCGCCGCCCTCCTTCGCCTCGACCTGCGCCTGGAAACGCGCCGCCTGGTCTTCCGGGTCGTTGAGCTCGGAAAAACCGTTGGCCAGTTCCTTGCCGCCGACGAACAGCTCGAAACGGTCGGTGAGCTGCGGGTCGCGGTCGTTGGCGCGCGCCAGCGGGCTGACCTCGACCGGATGGTCGGTGATGAAGGTGGGCTGCACCAGGGTGTGCTCGACCGTCTTCTCGAAGATCTCCAGCAGCAGCTTGCCCCAGCCGTAGCTCGACTTGACGTGGATCTTCAAGCGGTTGCAATGCGCGCGCATCGCTTCGAGATCGCGCAGATCCTCGCGGCGGATTTCCGGATTGTGCTCGAGCACGGCCTCGCTCATCGACCAGCGACGGAAAGCCGGACCGAGGTCGATGGCATGGCCCTCCCATTGCACCTGCGCCGTGCCCAGTACGTCGAGCGCGGCGTGGCGGATCATGCCCTCGGTCATGTCCATGACTTCGGTGTAGGTGGCGTAGGCCTCGTACGACTCGAGCATGGTGAACTCGGGGTTGTGCCGGGTCGACACGCCCTCGTTGCGGAAATTGCGGTTGATCTCGTAGACGCGCTCGAGGCCGCCGACGGTCAGTCGCTTCAGGTACAGTTCGGGCGCCACGCGCAGGTACAGATCGAGGTCGAGCGCGTTGTGGTGCGTGGCGAACGGCTTGGCCGCGGCGCCGCCGGGGATGTAATGCATCATCGGCGTTTCGACTTCCAGGAAGCCGCGCGCATCCATGAAGCTGCGGATCGCCCGCACGATGCGCGAGCGCTTGACGAAGACGTCGCGCGCCTCCGGATTGACGATCAGGTCGACGTAACGCTGGCGGTAACGCTGCTCGACATCGGCCAGGCCATGGAACTTGTCCGGCAAGGGGCGCAGCGACTTGGTCAACAGGCGCAGCGAGCCGGCCTTCACCGACAGTTCGCCGGTCTTGGTGCGCGTCAGCGTGCCGGGGGCGGTGCCGCGGCGGACCTGATCGAAGCACTTCAAGAGCCCTTTGCGATCGCCAACCCGCT
>CAYWHO010000083.1:6077-8785 GCA_964458195.1 uncultured Arenimonas sp. | reverse complement strand
GCAACAGCCTCACCTGTTGACGATGAAGCTGTTGTCGCAACGTATCCTGCCGAAGTTCCAGCCTTAGCGTCGGCGCCGTTCAACGCTGGCTCATGCTGGCGATTGCGGGGCCGCGCCGGCCGGCGCAGGATGGCGGGGCGTCCATCGGAAGGAGCCCCGCATGATCCGCATCCTCGGTATTTCCGGCAGCTTGCGCGCCGGCTCCTACAACACCGCCTTGTTGAAAGCGGCCACGCAGCTGATCGGCGAGGACGCCATCCTGGAAGCGGCCGGCATCGGCGGCATTCCCTTGTACGACGGCGACCTCGAAGCCGCCGAAGGCATCCCGGCCAGCGTGCAGGCCTTGAAGCGCAAGCTGCGCGAGTGCGACGGCCTGCTGCTGGCCACGCCCGAATACAACAACGGCATTCCCGGCCCGTTCAAGAACGCGATCGACTGGTTGTCGCGCCCGACATCCGATATCGCCACGCATTTCAAGGACAAGCCGGTCGCGGTGATGGGCGCATCGCCCGGGGGCTTCGGAACGATCCTGTCGCAGAACGCCTGGCTGCCGGTGCTGCGTACGCTTGGCACGCGGCCCTGGTGGGGCGCGAAGCTGCTCGTCTCGCGCGCCGGCAATGTCTTCGACAGCGAGGGTCGTCTCGCGGACGAAAAGGTCCGTGCCCAATTGGCCGACTTCCTCGCCGGCTTCCTGCGCTTCGTCAAGGACAGCAAGCCCGGCTGACGCCGCCACGACTGCGCAAGGGCAGCGGGCCGTGTAAGATCGCGGCCCGTAGATCGAGCCCTTGCCGGATCGCCCATGAAAGTCCGCTTCTGCAGTCCCGTGCGTTCGCACATCGGCTATGGCGAACTGGGACGCATCGTCGTGCACCAGCTGATCCAGGCCGGCGTCGACGTTTCCGTCGCGCCTATCCGGATGGGCGATTCGAACGTGGATTTCGGCGAACTCGGTGCGCAGGCGCAGGCCCGCACCGCCCAGGTCGACAGGGTCGACGTCAATATCGTCAGCATGGTTCCGTCGATGTTCGCCCGCTTCCGCGACCCGGCGGCGAAGAACATCGGCTACACGATGTTCGAGACCGATCGATTGCCGCAGGATTGGGTGGCCGCGTGCAACCGCATGGATGCGATCTGGGTGCCGTCGGAGTGGGGTCGCGCCGCGTTCGCGGCCTCGGGCGTGACGGTGCCGATCCACGTTGTCGGCGTGCACGCCGATGCGCGCGAGCCGGCGATCGCGCCAGCGGCCGGGCCCTTCCGGCTGCTCTCCATGTTCGACTGGCAGCCGCGCAAGAATCCCGTCGGCCTGCTGCGCGCCTACTGCGCGGCCTTTCATCGGCGCAAGGACACGGTGCTGGTGCTGAAGGCAAGTCATCGCGCCGGAACGAACCCCGAGGCGGAACAACAGTTGCGTGGGGCGATCGCTTCCATCTGCGGTAATATCGGCGCCGCGGCGGACCTGCCGCGCATCGAGCTGGTCACGAATCTCCTGTCGAGCGAAGACATCCAGGGGCTGCATTCTGGTGCGCATGCCTATCTCAGCCTGTCGCACGGCGAAGGCTGGGGCCTGCCGGCCTGGGATTCCGCCCTGCTCGGCAGGCCGGTGCTGCACACCGGCTGGTCGGCGCCGACCGAATTCCTGACAGAAGCCTCGTGCATCGCCTATCGCATGGCGCCGGTGTACGGCATGTTCCCGATCATGCCCTTCCACGACGGCGGCATGCGCTGGGCCGATCCGGACCTGGACGACGCCATCGACAAGCTGCGCGATCTCGAAGCGAACTATCCGCGCCACGCCGAAGCGGCGCAGCGCCACCGGCAGGATCTGCGCGAGCGCTATTCGCTCCCGCGCAGGTTGGAACAGTTGCGCGCCGCCCTCTGAGCGGCGCGCAACGCCTCAGTCGTCGTTGGCGATATTGCCGAAGGCCAGGTTGTCGGCGACCAGGGCGCCGACCACGCCGGTGACGTTGACGCGGAATCGCTCCTGCGTCTCTTTCACGGTGTCGCCGTTCACCAGCACGGTGAAGGTCTTGCTGGTCTGGCCGGCCGGGATCGTCTGGCCGGTGAGGCTGGTGGCGACGTAGTCGCTGCCGGCCGTGGCGGTGCCGTTGGTGGTGGCGATGTTGTAGGTGACCGCACCCGACGCGGGTGCCGACAGGCTCACCGTGAACGTGGCGGTCGTCGTGCCGCTGTTGCCTTCGGTCACCGTGACATCGGCGATGCTCAGGCTCGGCGTTCCGCCGCTGCCGCCGTCGTTGTCGACGATGGTGCCGACGCCCTGGGCATCGGCCACGGTGGCGCCGCTGACGTTGCTGACGTTGGCGAAGAAGGTTTCGTCGTTCTCGTCCACGGTATCGCCATTGATGGCGACGACGAAGGTCTTGCTCGTCTGCCCGGCCGGGATGGATTGGCCGACGAGGTTGCCGGCGACATAATCGCTGCCCGCGGTCGCCGTGCCGTTGGCGGTGGCGATGTCGTAGGTCACGGCATTGGCCGATGCTGCCGACAGGTTCACGGTGAAAGTGGCGTTCGACGTGCCGCTGTCGCCCTCGGCGACGCTGACATCGGTGATGCTCAGGCTCGGTGTGCCGCCGCCGCTGCCGTCGTTGTCGATGATGGTGCCGACGCCCTGGGCATCGCCCACGGCGGCGCCGGTAACATTGCTCAGGTTGGCGAACAAGGTCTCGTCGTTCTCGTCCAGGGTGTCGCCT
>CAYWHO010000083.1:0-5977 GCA_964458195.1 uncultured Arenimonas sp. | reverse complement strand
CCGAAGTTCGCCGTCGGCGGATTGTTGGCGACGCCGGTGGTGTAGTCGCCCAGCAGCGATACGCCGCCGATGGTCGAATAGGCGTAGAGCAAGACGTGGTACGTGCCGGCCTGCGCCGGATCGATCGCGCAGGACTCGGTGGTGGTCGGCGAGAAGGAGCCGCAGTCGTAGTCGGCGGTCGTCGGTGGCGAGCCGAACTTCACGTACAGGTCGGCGTCGCCGGTGCCGCCGCTGGTGCTGAACGTCAGGTTCGTGCTGTTGGCCGGTACGGTAAAGGTGTAACGGAGTTCGCCGCCGGTGTTGGAAGCCAGGTTGGTCGCCGCGACGCCCTTGCTCAGCACCTGCACCGGGGGATGGGCGCCGATCGCCTGCAGGGTGCAACTGGTGGCGCCCGCGTTGTCGGTCGTCGCCAGTTTCACGGTATAGCGACCGGCCAGCGAATAGGCATGGGCGGGATTGCTCTGCGTGCTGGTGCTGCCATCGCCGAAATTCCAGTTGCGCGAGCCGATGCTGCCGTCGCTGTCGCTTGAGGTGTCGGTGAAATTGATCGTCAGGCCATTGGCGCTTTTGCCGAAGCTGGTGGCGGGCTTGCGGTTCCCGCTCAGTCCGCCGGTGAGCGAAACGCTGGAAAAGCCCGACGTCGCCCGCAGCATCACGTAATAGTTGCCGGGTTGGGCGGTCGGGATGACGCAGTTCTCCGAGTTGCCGGCGGTGGTCGAGCTGCAGGCGAAGGTCGAGGTCGTCGGCAGGGCGTTGAATTGCACGTACAGATCGACGTTGCCGGTTCCGCCGGTCGTGCTGAAGGCGAGGCCCTGGCTCAGCGCCGAGGCGGGCATGACGAAATACAGTGCGTTGCCGGTCGTCGCCGCCAAGCCGGTGGCGGCAACGCCAGGGGCCAAAACCTGCGCGTCGCCGCCGGCGACGTCGAGCACGGCGCGCGCATCGACGATGCCCGTGCCGCTCATGCCGACGCAGCCGTTGACCAGCGGATACGCGGTCGATTTCAGCAAGGTTTCCATCGCCGCCGGCGTGTAGGGCGACAAGCCGCGCGCCACCCGATGGCTTTGCGCGAGGGCGACCGCGCCGGCCACGTGCGGTGTCGCCATCGAGGTGCCCTGGTAGGTGGCGTAGCCCTCGGAAGCCGGGACGGTCGTACCGGTGTTGACGGTGGAAAGGATGCTGGAGCCCGGCGCCGAAACATCCACCGGCGCACCGTAGTTCGAGAAGCTCGAGCGATCGCTGATGCTGGTGACGGCGCCGACGGTGACGACATTGGCGCAGGAAGCCGGCGAATGATCGACGGTGTCGGTGTTGTCGTTGCCGGCGGCGACGACGACGGTCGTGCCCAATGCGATGGCGGCATCGATCGCGGCCTGCGTCGTGTTGTCGCAGGCGCCGCCGCCACCCAGGCTCATGTTCGCGACTTCGGCGGGATTGGCATTGGCCGGCACGCCCGGCACGCTGCCGCCTGCGGCCCAGATCAGGCCATCGGCGATGTCGGAAGTGGCGCCGCCGCCGACACCCAGCACGCGCACCGGCACGATCTTCGCGCCCCAGGCCACGCCGATGACGCCCTTGCTGTTGTTGCCGACGGCGCCGACGGTGCCGGCGACGTGGGTGCCATGCCAGTTCGAGTTCGAGGTGGCGCTGAAGTTGCCCGGATCGCTGGCATCGCTGTCTCGACCATTGCCGTCGTTGGCCATCGTCACGTCGGTGATGAAGTCGTAGCCGGGCAGAACGTTCGCGTTGAGATCGCTGTGGTTGGTGATGCCGGTGTCGATGACCGCGACCACCACGCCGCTACCGGTGTTGAGATCCCATGCCTTGTCGGCGCGGATGCCGGCATCGGCGTCGAACATGCCCCAGAGGCTGCCGTAGCTGGTGTCGTTCGGGGTGAATGCCGGCTGCAGGATGCGGTCGATCTCGACGTACTGCACGTCGGGGTCGGCGGCGATCTGTTGCAGCAGGATGCGCGTCTGTTCGCGGTCGAGCTTGCGCGTGGTGCCGATCACGTCGGCGCCGAGCGACATGCGTCGCACGTGGTTCAAAAGCCAGGTCGGTGCTTGCGCGCCGCGCGTGCGCGGGTCGGCATCGCCGATCCGGGAGCGCGCTCGCGCAGCGGCCGCCTCCAGCGATCGCTGCCGCGCGCTCGCACTGGTCGCCGGCGCGCTGCCGGCGCGGAACTTGACGATGAAGCGGTCGAATTGCTTCGCCGACGCCAGGCCGGCCAGTTGCACGCGTTGCGGGGCCGCGGTTTGCGCCGGCATCGGTATGCAGGCCAGGCTCATGGCGAGCAAAGCGGCGAAAGCATGGGGAGATTTCATGGCAGCTCCGGACAGGCGTGCGAACGAGCGGGCCCGGCCGGCGCAAGGCCGCTGACGGGCACAAGAAAACATGATCGGCCTGCCCGCTGGTGGCGTCAAACCGGGTGCCGGCAGGATCGGAAAACCGTGATCGGATAGAGAGAAAACGCCACCCGCAGGTGGCGTCTTCTTGCGGCTGCCCGTCGCGGCGACCGGCGACCGGCGACTAGGGGCCGGTGGCGGCGATGCTGCCGTCCGGCTTGTGCTGCACCCAGAAGTCCTCCTTCCACGCACCCGGCGCGCCGGGAACCCAGCGGAAGCGGCGGAAGAACTCCAGGAAGCGCGCGGGCGGATCGACCGTGTTGTCGCGCCCCCAGGTGTAGACGGTCTTGCTGAATGGCGTTTCGTTGACGCCATCGCCGAACAGTTCGGTCGTCTCCTGGGTCGGTTGGCCGTCCGGTCCGTATTCGGTGGCCGTGCGCTCGATCAGGTTGGAACGATTGCGCGGATCGCCCGGCGGTCGGTGATAGGTTTCCTTCACTTCCATCTGCTTGCCGCCGGCGCCGTCGTAGGTGGTGGTGGTCACGACGACATCGCCGCGGTTCGGCCCCAGCGATTCGGTGACGCGCTTGATCACGTTTCCGTTGGCGTCGCGGACTTCTTCGATGACATGGACATCAGGCATGGCGGTGCTCCGTTGGCTGCCACATGGCAACCATTAGAAACGCGCTGATTCGCCTGCATCGGACGCCATAAGAAAAACGGCCGGAGCATCGCCGCTCCGGCCGTTTTTCCGCATGGGTTCGCGCCGCTGGCGCTTACCAGACCTTTACGCGCTGTTCCGGCGCAAGATAGCGTTTCTGACCGGGCTTGACGTCGAACGCGCCGTACCAGGCGTCCTGGTTGCGCACGGTTTCGCTGCGGTACTGCGGCGGCGCATGGCCGTTGGTGAGCAGGCTGTTGCGCAGCGCCGCTTCGCGCTGCTTGCCGCGCCAGGCCTGGGCCCAGCCGAGGAAGAAACGCTGGTCCGGGGTGAAGCCGTCGATCGTTTTCGCTTCCTTGCCTTCCTGCGACAGGCGATAGGCATCGTAGGCGGTGGCGAGGCCGGCGACGTCCGCGATGTTCTCCGCCAGCGTGAGCCGGCCGTTCACGTGCACGCCGGGGAACGGTTCGTAGCCGTCGAATTGCGCGGCGAGCGCGTCGCCGGCGGCTTCGAACTTCTTCAGGTCCTCGGGCTTCCACCAGTTGACGAAGCGGCCATTGGCATCGAACAGCGCGCCGCTGGAATCGAAGCTATGGGTGATCTCGTGGCCGATCACCGCGCCCATCGCGCCGTAATTGATCGCGTCGTCGGCGGCACCGTCGAAGAACGGCGCCTGCAGGATGGCCGCCGGGAAGATCAGGCGGTTCTCCAGCGGAATGTTCAGGGCATTCACTTCCTGCGGCAGCATGTACCACTCGCTGCGGTCCATCGGCTTGCCGAGTTTGGCGATCTGCTCGCGGTAGTCGGCCAGGCCGGCGCGTTGCGCGTTGCCGTAAGCGTCGTCGGCGCGCACTTCGAGGTGCGAATAGTCGCGCCAGCGATCCGGATAGCCCATGCCGATCTGCAGCGTGCCGAGCTTGGCCTTGGCGGCGGCCTTGGTTTCCGGCGTCATCCATTCGATGGCATCGATGCGGCGGCCGAATGCCGTGATCAGGTTCTTGACCATCTCGTCGGCGCGCGCTTTCGTCGCCGGGGTGAAATGACGTTCGACATAGACCTTGCCGATGGCTTCGCCGAGCGCGCCATTGGTGGCGTTGACGGCGCGCTTCCAGCGGTCCTGCTGCTTGGGCGTTCCGCTCATCGTGGTGCCGTAGAAGGCGAAGTTCTCGTCGCCGAAGGCTTTCGGCAAGGTAGCCGCGGCGCGGTCGAGGGCGTGGAAAGCGAGGTAGGCCTTCCAGGTCTCGAGATCCTGCGAGCCGACGAGCTTGGCGATGCCGCTGACCGCGCCCGGTTGCCAGACCACGAATTCCTTCTGCGTGGCGAGGCCGGCGGCGTCGAAGTAGGCGACCCAGTCGAGGCCCGGCGCCTTGGCGGCGAAGGTCTCCGGCGACCAGTAGTTCGCGCCCTTCTTCACGTCGTTGCTGTCGACGGCGTTGGCATGCGTCTTCGCGATGGCGGTTTCCAGCGCGAGGATCTTCGCGGCCTTGGCGTCGGCATCGGCGACGCCGGCCAGCGTCAGCACTTTGGCGACATGGGCCTGGTAGGCCTTGCGCATTTCCGCCATGCGGCCGTCGCCCAGGTAGAAATCGCGGTCCGGCATACCGAGGCCGCCCTGGATCAGGTAGGGCGCGACCTCGTTCGGGCGATCGAGGTGCTGCGTGACCCAGAGGCCGAACAGGCGGTCGGTGTAGCCATCGGCGGTGTTGAGGATGTCCACGTCGGCGCGCAAAGTGCCGCCGAGGGCGCGCGACAGTTCCGCCTTGTCCTTGATGGCGGCGATGGCGTCGAGTTCGGGCTGGATCGGCGCCAGGCCTTTGGCTTCGATGCCGGCTTCGTCCATCAGTGCGGTGTAGTAGTCGCCGATCTTGCGCGTGTCGCCGGTCGCCGACTTGTTCGCAGCGGCTTCTTCGATGATGGCGCGGATATCGGATTGGGTGCGGTCGGCGAGCGTGCCGAAACTGTTCCAGGTGGAACGGTCGGCCGGGATCTCGGTGTTCTTCGCCCAGGTGCCGTTGGCGTAGGCGAAGAAATCGTCGCCGGCCACCTGCGTCCTGTCCATGCCGGCGGTATCGAAACCGAAATCGCCGAGCACGGGTTTGGCGGGTGCGTCGGCCTTGGCGACAGGCGTGGCCGCAACGGCGAGGCTGAGCAACAGCGGGGTCAGGCCCCGGCGAAGGCGCGCGGACATGGCGAAATCCTGAGGGAAGGGAGGCCGAGCATAGGAGCTATGCCGCGTGCGGGCATAGTGCGGAAGTCATGGATCGCTGATTCAGCCGCCCAGGCGTTTCCGTCGCTCGTCCCGCCGCCGGCCGGCATGGGCCAGGATGGTCTCGCGCTCGGCCGGCGTGCTCTGCCGCCAGCGCAGGATTTCGTCGATATGCCGGCCGCAGCCGAGGCAAACGTCCTGTTCGTCCAGGCAGCAGTCGCGCACGCAGGGCGACGGCGGTCCGGCTTCGGCGGAGGCGGTGGGCGGAAGCGGAGATCGCACCATGGCCGGGCCTAGGCCAGGTTCAACACTTCGCGCAGGCGGGCCAGGTAACTGCGGCCGGAGGCGACGCGTACGCCGCATTTGAGACGCAGCAGGTACTGGCCGGAGGCGTAGGGTTCGACGTCGACGATACCGTCGATGCGCACGATGCGGGAACGGTGAACGCGTACGAAACGTTGTGGGTCGAGTTGGTCTTCGAGATTGCTCATCGTCTCCCGCATGACCAGGGCGCGACTGCCCATGTGCAGTTCGACGTAGTTCGCATGCGCGCTGATGTGATCGATCTCGTCCACCGGCACCAGTTGGATGCGGCCGGAGCCGGGGACGGCGAGGCGCAAGGGATAGCTGCGCGCGCCCAATGCATGCGGTTGCGGGCGCACTCGCTCGATCGCCTGGCGCAGGCGTTCTGCCGAAATGGGCTTCAGCAGGTAGTCCACCGCCCGCGCCTCGAACGCGCGCACCGCGTGTTCGGAGTGCGCGGTG
>CAYWHO010000082.1:6776-8872 GCA_964458195.1 uncultured Arenimonas sp. | reverse complement strand
CTGTCGCCGCCGTTCTACGCCGGCGTCGCCCTGATCCTGTTCGCCGTGTTCGCCCACGCCTGGATGGCGCGACGGTCGCAGCGGCAGGCACCGCCCGTTCCGCTGGAGACTTGAGGGCGGACGGCCCATGCGGGAACACAGCCGAGGCACTATGCTCTGCCCTCTTCCCGTTGCCCGAGCCTTCCCATGACCCGCAAGCTGCTCTGCCTCGCCCTCACCGCCGCCCTGCTCGCGGCCTGCCAGCCCGCCGGATCGCCGAACGGCACCGACAAGCCCGCCGCCGATGCGCACGACGCGCGCACCGACGCCGCCTTCGCCGATCTGTCCAAGCGCTGGCTCGACGGCGGCATGGCCCTCAATCCGGTGTCGGCCACGCAGATCGGCGACCACAGCCACGACGGCGAGCTCGACGACCTCAGCGCCGAAGGCCGCGCGAAGAGCGTCGCCTTCTCGCAATCCATGCTGGACGAACTCGGCAAGATCGATCGCGACAAGCTGTCGCGCGAAAACCAGGTGGACGCGGCCGTGCTGGAAAACCAGCTGCGCTACGACCTGTGGACGGCGAACTCGCTGCAGTCCTGGGCCTGGGATCCGATGATCTACAGCTCGCTCGCCGGGGGGTCGCTGTACTCGCTGATGGCGCGCGAATTCGCGCCGATGCCCGACCGCCTGCGTTCGGCGACCTCGCGCATGGAAAAACTGCCGGCGCTGTTCGCGCAGATGCGCGCGAACCTCGATCCGGCCCGCGTGCCGAAAACGCACGCCGAAACCGTCGCCCGGCAGAACCAGGGGCTCATGGACCTGGTGGACGGCATGATCCTGCCGCATGCCGGCGAATTGCCTGCCGAAGAAAAGCAGCGCCTGGAAGCGGCGGCCGCCGCACTCAAGACCGCCGTGGCCGAACACCAGGCCTGGCTGGACAAGACCCTGGTGCCGAACGCCAAGGGCGATTTCAGGCTCGGTCAGAAGCTCTACGACGAGAAGCTGGCCTTCGCGTTGAATTCCCCGCTCGGTCGCAAGGAAATCCGCGAACGCGCCGAGAAGGAACTGGGCGCGGTGCGCGAGCAGATGTACGGCATCGCCCGCCAGGTGCTGGCCGGCAAGGCCGGCGCCCCCGCCACGCCGGACAAGCCCGATGCCGCGCAACAGCAGGCGGCGATCGCCGCCGCCCTCGAGATCGCCTACGCCGACCGGCCGACGCGCGACAAGGTGGTCGAGTTGGCCAAGTCCTCCACCGCGCAGGCCACCGATTTCGTCCGCGAAAAAGATCTGATCACCCTGCCCGATGCGCCCGTCGCGATCATCCTGATGCCGGAATTCCAACGCGGTTTCAGCGTCGCCTACTGCGACTCGCCCGGCCCGCTCGACAAGCATCTCGACACTTTCTACGCGGTCTCGCCGATCCCGGACGAATGGAAGGACGACCAGGTCACGTCCTTCCTGCGCGAATACAACACGCGCTCGATCCACGAGTTGAGCGTGCACGAGGCCATGCCCGGCCACTACGTGCAGATCTGGCACTCGAACAAGTATCCGTCGGTGCTGCGCGCGGTGCTGTCCTCGGGCTCCTTCGTCGAAGGCTGGGCCGTGTACGCCGAAAAAGTCATGGCCGACGCCGGTTACATGGACAACGACCCGCTCTATCGCCTGATCCAGCTCAAGTGGTACCTGCGCACGATCGCCAATGCCATCCTCGACCAGGCCATCCACGTGGACGGCATGAGCCGGGAAGACGCGATGAAGCTGATGACCGAGCAGACCTTCCAGCAGGAACGCGAGGCCGCCGGCAAGTGGACGCGCGCCCAGCTCAGCTCCACCCAGTTGCCGACCTATTTCGTCGGCGTGCAGGAGCACCTGGACCTGCGCCGGGAAGTCGAAAAGCGCGAAGGCGCCGGCTTCAACCTCAAGGCCTACCACGACCGCGTGCTGTCCTTCGGCTCGCCGCCGGTCCGGTTCGTGCGCGAGCTGATGCTGGACGAGCCGATCCGCTGACGAACGGCGGCTGTCGCCCATTGCGCGCCCGGCGCGCAATGGCGACACTCGGCGCGTAGCTGTCCCTGGGGAGCGGACGACGTGGGCATTTTCGACAAGATCCG
>CAYWHO010000082.1:0-6676 GCA_964458195.1 uncultured Arenimonas sp. | reverse complement strand
CCCGACGGCAAGGAACGGCGGCAAAAGACGCGACGCATGCCGCGGCCCGGCACGCGCGTACTGATCATCGACGACTCGGCGACGATCGTCGCCCTGCTCGGCCGCATGCTCAAGCAGAACAACTGCGACATCATCGAAGCCGGCGATGCCGAAACCGGCCTGGCGATCGCGCGGAGCGAGAATCCGGAACTGATCTTCCTCGACATCGTGCTGCCGGGCATGAACGGTTTCACCGCCTTGCGACACCTGCGCCGCGACCCGGTCACCAAGGAAACGCCGGTGATCATGATCAGCGGCAACGAACAGGCGACCGAGCAGTTCTACGTGCAGCGCATCGGCGCCGACGACTTCATGAAGAAACCCTTCTCGCGACCGGAAGTCTTCGCCCGCGTCGAGCGCCTGCTGGACGACGATCTGATCCCGCGCCGGCAGCAGAGCGCGCCGGCGGTCGTGCCGCCGACCGTCTAACCGCTTCCCTCAGGCCGAAAGTTCCTTGCGTCCGCCCGGACCGGCGACGGCGGAACAATGCTGCGCCAGGAATTCCTCGGCCGGAATCGGGCGGCCGAAAAAGAAACCCTGGGCGAAATCGCAATCCATCTCGGCCAGCATCAGCGCCGTTTCCGGCGTTTCGACGCCCTCTGCGATCGCATCCAGATCCAGGTTGTGCGCCAGGTCCACCATCGAGCGCACGAGCTGCGCCGCACGCACGTCGGCGGTCATGTCGAGCACGAATTCCTTGTCGATCTTCAGCTCGGTGGCCGGGAACTGCTTGAGATAGGCGAAAGACGAATAGCCGCTGCCGAAATCGTCGATGGCGATGCGCAGCCCCTGGTCGCGCAGGCGCTTGAGCACGCGCGCGCTCAGCTGCGGGTCGGCCATCAGCGCGTTCTCCGTCACTTCCAGCACGACCGCATCGGGCGACACGTTCCAGATGTCGATCGCGTCCAGGATCTGCTCGACGATGCCGGTTTCGTGGAAGACGCGGGCCGACAGGTTGATCGCGAACGGCATGCCGCGACCGGCCTGGCGCGCCTGTCCGCAGTAGCGCAGGGTCGCGTTGAGACTCCAGCGCGTCAGTTCGCTGATCAGTCCGGTCTGTTCGGCATACGGGATGAACTGGTCCGGACTGACCGAACCGAGATGCTGGCTGTTCCAGCGCGCCAGCGATTCGGCGCCGGCGACGCGGTCGTGGCGCAAGTCCCAGATCGATTGCAGGTAGACGTTGAGGCGGTTGTTGGTCACCGCTTCGCGCAGATCGGTGTAAGCAAGGTCCGGCCGATCGGCGCGCGGCGAATAGACGGCGTAACGGTCGCTGGATTGCTGCGCCTGCGCGAACGCCGCCTCGGCGCAGCGGCACAGGCTCATCGGCGTCTGCGCATGGTTCGGAAAGACGGCGGCCCCGGCGGCGATGACCATCTGCGCCGGACGGCCCTCGAAACTCAGGGGCTCCTGGAAGGCGCGCACGAGCCGGTTGGCCGCGAGCGCCGCGTGTCCCGCACTGCGCACGCCGGCCAGCAGGATGGCGAATTCGCATTCGCCGACCTGGGCCAGACGGTCGTCCGGCAGCAGGGCCTGTTCGATACGTTTGTGCGCGGCCGCCGAAAGGGATTCGTCCAGCAGGATGTTGGTTTCGCCCAGCCTTTGCACGCGCGCGAGGATCACGCCGAAAGACCGGCCATCGCCCTGGGCGATCAGCCGTTCCAGCGTCTGGATGAATCCGGTCCGGTCGAGCATCGCTAACCCCTATCCGCGCCGCATCCGTCCGCAAGCCAACACGGTCAGATCAGGTACAACTCGGTCGGGTCGATGCCGTAGGCGCCGTGTTCCAGCGTGCCCACCACTTCGACCGGCTTGCCATCCACGCCCTGGGTGCCGCTGTCGAGCAGGTCCAGTTCGCGGAACTCCTCCGCCAGCTTCTTGTCCGGCGTGGTGAGGATCATCACCCGCGGACGCAGGCGCCGGGCGAAATTCTGCGCCATCACGATCGCGATCTCGCCGGTGCTCAGCTCGACCAGCGAACCGGTCGGATAGACGCTCAGGCATTGCATGAACTGCTCGACGATCTCGCCGTGGTAGCGGCGGCCGCGTTCGCGGTAGATCTGCTGCAAGGCCTGGTGCGGCGCCAGCTTCTTGCGATAGGGACGCACGCTGGTCAGGGCATCGTAGCTGTCGATCACCGCAGCCATGCGACCGAACAGCGGGATCTCGTTGCGCGCCAGGCCATCGGGATAACCGGCGCCGTCGTAACGCTCGTGGTGCGTGCGCACCATGTCGACCACGTCGGGCGCATAGACGCCCGATTGCTCCAGCAAGGCCAGGCCGTGGGTGACGTGGGTGCGCATTTCGCGCCGCTCCGAGTCGGTCATCGCGCCTTCCATCTGCAGCAGGCTGTCCGGCAAGGCCGATTTGCCGACGTCGAGCAGCAGGCCGCCGGTCGCCAGGTTGATCAGGGTCTCTTCGCCGAAACCCATGTGCCGGCCGAACGCGGCAGCGAACAGGCTGCAGTTGATGGCATGGTCGTATTCGTAGACGTCGCGCTTGCCCAGGCTGCTGATCCAGAGGAAGGCGTCGGCGTTGCGCATCACGCTCTTGACCACCGGCATCACGGCCTCGCGCACGTCTTCGACGGCGATCTTCTGGCCCTGGCGGACGTCCGCCATCACCTTGCTGGCGAAGGCAGCGGCGGTATCGTGCGCTTCGCGGGCGCGCGGCATTTCCTCCGCGAGCGTCGTCGTGTTGCGGTATTCGGTGACGCGCAGCCGCACTTCGCGCGGCTGCATCAGCATCTCGGCGGTGACGGCCAAGGGGATGTTGCTGCGCGCGCGATCGACGATGACGTAGTCGCAGAGCTTGCGCAGCCCGGCGATCTGCTCGTCGTCGTAAACGTAGAAGCCCTGCAGCGGGAAGGGCGTGCCCAGCCAGTCGCGATCGAGGCCGCAGACGTACATGCCCACCGTGAGGTTGGCGACGTCCACCTGCACTTCCGATGCCACGAGCGTCACCATGGGGCGCCCCAAGCTCCAGTTCGCCGTACACCAAGGGGAATGCCGCGAGGCGGGGCCGGAACCCCGCTCAGCTAGGCTAACAGCAGTCGCGCGACGCCGACCAGCCCCGCCGGCCTCAGGGCAAGGCCTGGAGCGCCTCCCGGGTCAGGCCGGCCAGGGACTGCATCGCCGGCTGCTCGCTATCCCGCGTATTGGCGTAAAGCGCCAGCAGGAAGGTCTGGGTGTTGTGTCGTTTGGCCAGGCCGGCCTGCGACGCGAAAGCGGCGTCCCAGGAAGGCAGGGGCGCGGGTGCGATCAAGTCCGCCAGCCAGGCCTTCCAGAACGCTTCGTCGTGCAGCCCGCGCTGGGCGATGAACAGCATCGGCCGGAGCAGACGTTCGGATTCGCCGTAGATGTAGAAATGTTCCCCTGCCGGAGCGATCTGCTTGCGCACGGCCGCCAGCAGGCGGTCGAGCTGGACGCGATCGAGCTCGGGGTTCAGGGCCAGTTGCATCGCCAGATCGGCGCCATGCGCCACACCGTGTCGCCACCCGTCCTTGGCGTCGAAACCGCGATAGTCGTCCACGCTTTCGAGGAACTCCGCCGCCGCCGTCACCAGCTCTGCGCGTTGTTCGGGCGACAGCCAGGCCGACAGGCGATCCGTGCGGGCGACTTCCGCCAATACCAGCGCGGCGAACGGCCGGGTGAAGCCGTCCTTGTCGCCGGCCTCCTTGCGCAGTTTCGGCAGCAGCGTCTGCAGTATCTCCTGCCGCGCCGAATGATCGAATTGTCCGCCGCGCAACCAGGTCGTCTCCGCCTCGAAGGCGATGCCGTCGCGCAGTTGCGGATCGGGCGAAGACAGGCAGGCCAGCAGGTCGACGGCGAGGCGATGGCGTTCGGAGAAATCGTCGATGGCGAACTTGTTCGCTTTCAACTCCAGCAATTTTTCCTTGGTCCAGCCCGTCGGCGGGCAGTCGGCCAAAGCCGATCCGGCCGTCGCGAACAGCGACAGGCCCAGGAGCGAAACGGCGAGGGAGGTTCGCATGCGCATCAGCTCTTCCAGTAGAAAACGTTGAGCTTGTTGCCGTCGAGATCGCGGAAATAACCGGCGTAGAAGGTATCGCCGCGCGGACCGGCCGGGCCTTCGTCCTTGGCGCCGAGTTCGATCGCCTTCTTGTAGATGCGATCGACCTTTTCCGCGCTGTCGACGACCAGCGCGACCATCGTGCCGTTGCCGACGGACGCGGCATTGCCGTCGTACGGCTTGATCACGCCGAGGCTGGGTTGCGTCGGCGACACGCCCCAGGCGATGAAGGTGTCCGCTTCCATGAAGCGTTTGGCGCCGACTTCGGCCAGCAGGGCGTCGTAGAAGCCCGCGGCGCGGGCCATGTCGTTGGTGCCGAGGGTGACGTAACCGATCATCGCGCTGCTCCTGCCTGAGGGTGAGCGGGCAATCTACACCGTCGCGGCCGCTTTGGCAGGCCTGCCATCAGTCACAAAAAGAACCCGGCCCGCGCCAGGCGACGCGGGACCGGGTCAGGGGAAGAACGGGTGTCGGACGATCAGTTGCCGCGCTGGCTGAGGGCGACGCTGCCGACGATCAGCGCACCAGCGATGCCCATCGGCACGGTCAGCGGCTCGCCGAGCAGCAACCAGGCCCAGGCCACGGCGAACAAGGGCACCAGATAAGTGACGGTGACGGCGCGTGCGGCACCGATGCGCTGGATCAGGCGGTAATACAGGGCGTAGGCGACGCCGCTGCAAAGTACGCCGAGCATCACTGCCGAAAACCAGGCGCGCGGCTCGACCGCGTGTTCGGGCCAGGTCGCGATCGCCATCGGCAGCATGAAGATCGCGGCGGACGACAAGGTCGCGGCGGCGACGGCGGCCGGCGGCAGTCCGGTCAGGTGGCGACGGACGAGGTTCGCGCCGATGCCGTACAGGAAGGCCGCCGTGGTGCCCGCCGCCACCGCGCCGCCCACGCTGGCGCCCGCGGTCTTCGCGCTCGCCAATACCACCACGCCGACGAAGCCGGCGACCAGGGCCAGGCTGCGGCGCGTACCGATCTTTTCGCCATAGAACAGGAAGGCGACGAGTGCCGTGAACAACACCGCCATCGAATTGGTGATCGCGCCGATGCCGGCCGGCGCGCGCTGCGCGGCCCAGGCGAACAGGGCGAACGGGACGGCCGAATTGATGATGCCGATCAGGGCGAGCTTGGGCCAGATCGAACGAGGGAACGACGCCCGCGCCTTCCACAGGAAGGGCAGCAGGACCGCCGCTCCGAGGGCCAGGCGAATCTCGACCAGGGGCATGGCGCCGAATTGCGGAGCCGCCACGCGCATGAACATGAAGGACGCGCCCCAGATGGCGGCCAGGGCGGCCAGCTCCAGGGGCGACTGCCAGGCGCGTTCGCGGGAGGGAGATAGATCGGACAAGGAGGCCGGGGTGGCGGACATGGTAGCGAGCCAGATTCGTGACTGGCGCTCATTTTCCTCGCAGTAAAAGCCGCCACAAGCGCATACTTTCCGATCCAGCCACAAATCTGGCTTGAGGCTCTCATGGCCCTGCGCTCCGACTCGCTATCCGCCCTCGCCGCCTTCGAATCCGCGGCCCGGCACCAGAACTTCGCCCATGCGGCCGACGAGCTGCACCTGACCGCCAGCGCGGTCAGCCACCACGTGCGCAAACTCGAATCGCGTCTGGGCGTCACCCTGTTCACCCGGCACGCGCGAGGCGTCTCCCTGACGGCCGAAGGCCGGCAACTGGCCGATGCGGCCGGCAGCGCCCTGGCCGACATGGAAAGCGTGTTGCGCGGCCTGCGCAACGCGAAGGACGAACGCGAACGCGTGCGCATCACCACCCTGCATTCGCTCGTTTACACCTGGCTATTGCCGCTGCTGCCGCGTTTCGCCGCCCTGCATCCGGAAATACGCATCAGCGTGGACACCGAGATCGCGTTGGCGCGTTTCGACGATGGCGGTCCCGATCTCGGCATCCGCCACGGTCCCGGCCAATGGCCGGGGCTGAGCGCGCAGCATCTGATGGATGACGCGCTGTTCCCGGTGGCATCGCCCCGCCATCCGGACCTGGCCGCGACAAGAACCGCCGCCGACATCGCGCGCCTGTCCCTGATCGCCGATCGCGCGCGCCAAGGCTGGCAAGACTGGTTCCGTGCGGCGGGCGTGCACGGCGCGCGACTCGACGAGCGCTACACCTTCGGCGACACCACCGACGCCCTGAGGGCCGCCGCCGTCGGTCTCGGAGCCGCGCTGGCGCGCGAGCGCATCGTCGCGCCGTACCTCGACAATGGCGAACTGGTGCGACTGCCCGGCCCCAGTGTGCCGACGCGATGGAACTACTACATCGTGCATCCCACGCATCGACGCCTGCGCCCGGCGGCGAAGCTCTTCGTCGACTGGCTGCTGTCCTTGCCGCGTTGAGCGCGCGCTTATCATCGCCCCATCCGCAGAGCCACCGGAGCAATCGCATGAGCGAGGACCTGTTCGCCCGCAAACCTCCCGAACCCGCCGCGCGCATCGGCATCGGCGGCTGGGTCTATGCGCCCTGGCGCGACAATTTCTATCCGCCCAAGTTGGTGCAAAGGCGCGAGCTCGAATTCGCCAGCCGGCATCTCACCAGCATCGAGGTCAACGGCACCTACTACGGTGCGCAGAAGCCGGCGACTTACG